>JAYPLH010000120.1:0-6266 GCA_038365355.1 Fidelibacterota bacterium | reverse complement strand
ATACACCACAGTTTTTTAGATCATTTTCATTAAATTTATTTTTTTTTATTACGGGATAGGTATTTTCCCATATTGATTTTGCTGCTGACACTGATATTTGTTGACCAATGATTGTTTTAATTAAAAATTCTTTTAAATCAAGGTTCTTATCAATTCTATTTTTAATTGATATTTTTTTTGAAATAGATAAATAATTATAAAAATTTTTATGTTTATTAGATTTAGCTTTATCTAAACAATACTTGTATCCGTCAAGGTCTCTTTTATTCATAATTACTTATAGAGTATGATTTAATATTAATAAATGAAGAATAAAATTAAAAACTTTTTTAAAAAAATTCTAAAAAATTCTCCTAGCAAACTATCAGCTAAAGCAATAAAAAGGGCAAATAAAATTGATGGACTAAATGCAGGTACTCCTCATGATTGGGAGGATTATGATAAATATATCAAGGAATTAAATAAAAAAGACTAACTCATCCCATATTTTTATAATTCATATATAATACTTCGCTACAGGAAGAGTGGCAGAGCGGTTGAATGCACTGGTCTTGAAAACCAGCATACCTTCGCGGGTATCGTGGGTTCGAATCCCACCTCTTCCGCCAATAGATATTTAATATGAGCGATATACCACTTAATCCAAAACATGCACCTCCATTTTTAAAGATATTTGGTTTTACAGAAGCTATCTATAACGAGGGTCAAAAAACATATACTTGTTATTTTGAACCAACTGAAGATTTAACTCATTCAGCTGGAACTGTAGTGCAGGGTGGTTTTGTTTCAGGAATGCTTGATACATCAATGGCTCAGCATATTATTTTTTTAACAAAAGGTGAGATGACGGGCTTGACTTTAGATATTGATGTTAAATTCTATAAACCTTGTGCACCAGGTCCAGTTGAAGCTATTAGCAAAATTATTCAATTTGGAAAAAGCATAGCTTTTACGGAAGCTCAATTATTTCAAAACGGCAAATTAATTGCCTCAGCAACAGCAACAAATAAACTAGCACCACTAAAGATATAAGCTATAATTTAGCTATGTCAGAAAAAAGAGCAAAATTTACTGCCATGGAACATGGTACTGCTGAAGATTGGTCAATTGTTGCTGAATCAAATATCAACGAAGCATCTGAGTTACCTAATAAAATAATAGATCATTTGATGATGCTAGGTAATGATTATGGTGGTTTTGCAGTAGACAGGCTTACACATTCAATACAAACGGCGACCAGAGCCTATCATGATGGAAGAGATGAAGAGTATGTCGTTTGTGCTTTACTTCATGACATAGGAGATAATTTAGCACCATCCAACCATGCCGATTTTGCTGCAACCTTATTGCAACCCTTTGTATCTGAAAAAAATTACTGGATTGTAAAACACCATGGAATCTTTCAAGGGTATTATTTTTTTCATTATTTAGGGCTTGATAAAAATATGCGCGATAAGTTTAAGGATCATGAATATTTTGATGACTGTAAAGAGTTTTGTGAGAAATATGATCAAAATAGTTTTGATCCAGATTATGAATCTTTACCTTTAGATTTCTTTATTCCTATGGTTGAAAGGGTTTTTGCTAAACCAAAACAGTCTATATATAAAAATTCCTAATGGCAGATGCTGCTTTATATAAACTCTTAGAGTTCGTTAAACCTGAAAATAATTTTACATTAGATAGTGTTCCACAAGCACCAGATTATAATTTGAAAGAAAATTGGTTAGCTCTTCCAGATACTAAAGGGTATGAACTTTTAGTTCCTTCTTCTGAATATTCATCAGTTAATAATAGTGATATAGATGTTTTTTATATACATCCAACAGGATTTTTTGAAAAAACATGGAATTTTAATTTAAATAAAGCATCGTCAGCATATGAGAGAAGCGAGGTAATGCTTGCCAATCAAGCCTCAGTATTTAATGGGTCTTGTAACATTTATGCTCCTGAATATAGGCAGGCTACTTATTATTCATTTTTTTCAAACCACACCAATGGTACTGATGCTCTTGATGTTGCATATAGCGATGTTGAAGCAGCATTTGATTTTTATATTGATAATTTTAATCAAGGCAAACCTTTTTTTATCTATGGACATAGCCAAGGCGCGTTACATGGTCAAAGGTTAATTTATAATAAAATTATAAATTCCAAATTAATAGATCAGTTTATTAATGCTTATTTAATTGGCTATATAATCCCAGAAGCAGCATTTCCAAAATTATTTAGTAATCTATCAGCATCTAAAACTGAATCAGACAATCACTCAATTATCTCATGGTCAACTGTAGTTGAGGGTTTTAAAAGAACTAGAGAAAAAACACCACATTGGACGCCTGATGGTTGGAGTTTTCAAAATATGTCACAAAAAATTATTGGCTCCAATCCATTCAATTGGAGCTCAAGCCCTGAATGGGTTAATCAGGATGATAGCCATTGCTCGATAATAAATAAATCAAATAATGATGTATTTACAGATTTAACTATTATGGAACATACCAACTCTAAAAAAAGAATTGGTCAAACTAAAGTTCAAAATTTTAGCTCTAGAATTAATAGTGAAAGTGGTTTACTAGAAACTAAAGGTGAGTTAATTGATAAGATGAGAAAAATGCGCAGCTTTACTGGTGATCTTCATTCTTTTGATGTTATGTTATTTTGGGGATCTTTAAGACATAACATTGATAAGAGAATTAAAGCATTTACAAAGTGACAACATATAAACAAAATTTTAATGAAAGTTATGCAAATAATAACGGTGTTAAAATTTTTTATAGAGACTATGGGCCGATAGACGGAATTCCTATCTTGTTGGTTCAAGGATTAGGTGGCCAGCTTTCTTTTTGGCCTCCTCATTTACTTTCATTCTTAACTGAAAATGGATTTAGACCAATCGTATACGATAATAGGGATGTCGGTCTTTCATCACGTTTTTATAATAAATCATTCACTTTTTTAAATTATTTAAAATATTATTTAAGACTTCCTATCAATAGTGAATATTTAATAGATGATATGGCTGATGATGGAATATCTGTACTTAATGCCCTAGATATTGATAGAGCTCATGTTTTAGGGATTTCAATGGGCGGTATGATTGGGCAAATCATAACTTCTAAATTTCCAGAAAGGGTAATTAGCTATACACAACTAGCTTCCACAATACTCACACCAAGCCCACTTAATGGTCCAAGTATGACTATCAGAAAACTAGTTCTTAAAAGAAGCATGAATCCAAATGCAACTATTGAAGAAAAATTAGAAAGAGCATTAAGAATTTATTCTGAGTTAAGTATATTTGATTATGATTATTTAAAAACAGAGGTATCAGAATTTTTTCTAGCCAATATCAAAAGGGGTGGTGATGATAATGGTTTTGGTAGGCAAGTAACAGCAATATTAGCTACAAGAGACAGAATTAAGAAAGTTAGAAAAATTAATAGACCTACTCTAATAATACATGGCGATAAAGATCCTATGATAAAAGTTAAAAATGCATACATAGCTCATGAAAACATCCCTAATAGTAAATTAATAATTGTTAAAGGTATGAAGCATTTAATTGAAGAGCCTGTTTTCCATGAATTTAAAGAAGATCTATACGAGCATTTAATTAATAGTAATGTTAACAACTAGATTTAAGATAAATTATTCTATTGGAGCTATTGCAAATGGTATTAAAACTGATGCCTTTACATTTTTTCTTCTATTCTTTTATTCAAGAGTTATTGGTTTAGATCCTTTATTAGCATCTAGTGCTATTGCTTTAGCATTAATAATTGATTCAATCACTGATCCTTTAATGGGTGCTATTTCAGATAGAACAAAAACAAAATTTGGAAGAAGGCATCCATATATGTTGGTTTCATTTATACCTATTACCTTTTTCTATATATTGTTATTTTCACCACAAGAAAGCTGGGAGCTATCTCAAAATCAATTGTTTTGGTGGATGTTTTTATGTGCAACTTTTACTCGAATTGGAATAACGCTATTTGAAGTTCCGCATAGATCTTTTGGTGCTGAAATTTCTAATGATTATCATGAAAGAACAAAATTATTCTCATGGCGTGAATTATTTGCATGGACTGCAGGTATATCAAATGCTTTTTTTGCGTACTTTGTTTTTTTTAGATCCACTCCTGAATATCCACAAGGACAACTAAATCCAGAAGCATATTTTGACTTAGCATTGCTTGGGGGTTTCGTTATGGCTGTTAGTATTATCTTTTCTACTATATCAACAAGGAATGAGGTAAATAATTTATCCTCATGGAAAGGCACAACTCAATTAAATCAAATTTTAAATGAGATACTTATAGCTCTTACTAATAAATCATTTCTGATTTTTTTCTTTGGGAATCTCTCGTTATCAATCTGTTGGGGGCTATTAAATAACCTTACATTATTTATAAATACAGATTTTTGGGAACTCAAAGGAAAGCAGATTACTATTTTCTTATTTATTTATTTTTTTTCTGCATTCTTAGCATTTGCTCTAACTCCTAAACTTGTAAAAATATTTGATAAACGAAATTTTGTAATGATATGTATATTCGGTGTTGCATTTTCAAGTCCAATTGCGTTTATTTCATATAATCTTGGTATAACTCCCGATAAAGGATCTACAGAATTAGTATTTTTTTTATGCTTACCTTTATTTTTTGTAACTCTACTTTCAATAATGGGAAATATGACCAGAGACTCAATGATTGGTGATATTGCTGATGAAGTGGAGCTTAATAGCGGAAGAAGGCAAGAGGGCATACTATACTCATCTGTATCATTTATTCAAAAAGTAAATACAGCAATAGGCAGTATAACTGCTGGAGCTGTATTGTCTTTTATAGATTATTCAACAGAGAGCCCAACCAATGAACAAACTTACTCTTTATTTTTTGTTCAAGGCGTAGTGGGACCAATATTGTTAATTATTCCTATATTTATTTTTTTCTTTTACAGTTTAGATAAAAAACGACATTCAGAAATAATTAATAAACTACAAATTAATTCAGATTAGGCTTTCCGCAGAATCCATCATCCTATTCCAAGTAGTTTTGTCTGCAGCGGTAGAGTCTTTTGAGCTAAAGCTCTCTATAAATAAGCATATGTTAGATTCTAAAGAATTTTCATTAGAAGATGATCTATTAAATTTATTTGATAACAATTCAAGCTGAATTTGATTTCTGAGCTTAAAATTCTTTTTTAATGAATCATTGCCAGCTAGTAATTCCATTTGAACACATGCTTTTTGAAAAGTCTTTTTGTTACTTTTTGAGTTTAAGTATGATCTTTCAATTGCATCCTTGATGGGTTTTGGATAATTATTAAGATCTATATTTGTATCAGGTTTACTTATTAATTCAAATATTTGTTTATAAGCTAGAAGTTTATTAGTTTTAGAGATTTTCTTCTTATGCTCAATTTTATTTTTTAATTCTTTTTGTAAAGATTTATATTCGTCTGTTTTAGATAATTTTTTATTATCATTTAGAGCTTTTTCAATATCATTTATGGACACTTCGGAGTTATTAATATTATTTAATATTTTATTTAATTTATTTTTGGCATCTTCTATTTCTTTGTTTTTTTCTGTAAAAAATCTGTCAGCATTATTATTAAAATCAGACCATAATTTTGATTCTATTTTTCTTGGAAGTCTTCCAATTTTTGACCAATCAGTCTTTAGACTATTAAATGCAATAATGTTGGCATCGTTATCTTCATTGTTAAGTTCTTTTACTTTTGCAATTAAAGCTAGTTTTAATTCTTTTATATGTTTATCTTGTTTTTTAATTTGATCATTTAAAGGCTTTCTTGCTCTAAAAAACTCTTGCTTAAGGTTTTTAAAATCTTCATCTAATACAGGAGCAAATTTTTGCCATTCTTCATATGTATTTTTAAGAAAATTAATTATTTCTATATTATTAGGCCATTTTTTTGAATTGTTTGAAGTATATATATCAATAGAATTAATGATTTCTTTTCTTTTATTCGCATTTTCAATTTTAATTTGCTTAAGCTCATTAAAAAAATCTTTACATGGTTCCCATGCTATATTTGTAAGCTTGTTAAATTCGTTCCATTGATCTCTTGATGCTGGTTTTGATGTATGGTCAAGATGTTGCCATTTTGATTGAATGTCGTGAATAAGATTTGCTTGATGCTTTGTCTTGTCATTAGGTTTTTCAGCAATAGTTTTTAATTCATTTATTAGGTCATTTCTTTTAGGGTTAGCAGCAAAAGCTGAGACATCATCAAAG
>JAYPLH010000119.1:0-6308 GCA_038365355.1 Fidelibacterota bacterium | reverse complement strand
TTATTTGGAAATGGATCCGCTTTTTATGCCCCAGCTCAATCTGCAATCGAGATGGCTGAATCGTTTCTTCGAGATAAAAAGCGTGTTATCCCATGTGCTTCTCTCTGTGAGGGAGAATTTGGAATAGATGGTTATTTTATTGGTGTTCCTACCGTAATTGGATCTGGAGGAGTTGAGAAGATACTAGAGTTCACATTAGATGATAATGAAAAAAACGAACTTAAAAAGACTCTTGAAGCTGTAAAACATACAGTTGCAGAAACTGAATTATAACAAAACATAATATCTTTCTAAAAAGCCTTCAGTAGATGGCTTTTTTTTATTTATACAGCCTTTGTAAATTGAAATTATGTTGAAACAAAATATAAATATCTCCATAAAACTATTTATATTTTTATTCATGGTGGTTTTCGCAGATACTAGTCCCACTATAATAAAACAAACATATCGTTTCAAAACTTTACCTGATGATGGGTCTTACTCATTGATTATTAGTAACATTTCAGGCGATTTTATTGTTTCTGGACATGAAGGATCTGGTGCGTTCATTAATGTAGAAAAGATAACTTTTGGAATTAAAAAAAAAGATATCCCAAATATTCATAAAAAAGAAACTATTACGGTAAATCATTTAGAAGATCAAAACCAAATTAGTATCATCGGTGATAGCAGTAGTAAAGCTGACTTTATGCAAACATCCATTGAATTAAGCCTTCCAAAACATATCAATCTAAATTTTAATATTGATGGTGGAGACCTTTCTGTAAATAAAATAATAGGAAAAATAAACTTATCTACATTAGGCGGGGATATTTTGATCAAAGATTCTGAAGGAGATATAAACTCTCATACTAATGGAGGAATTGTAAAAATTCAAAATAGTACAGGAAATACAAAAACACATTCTTTTGGAGGTGAGATAACAATACAAGATTTTCAAGGGTCAATTGCCTCTTCTACAATTGGAGGGGATATTAACCTTATATCTATTAAAGGAGATGTAAATTGTCAAAGTAGTGGAGGTTCAATTACTCTAAAAGATATAGAGGGGAATACAATTTCATGTCGTGCTTCTGGAGGAGAAATAATTGGAGAGAACTTAAATGGTGAAATAACCTTGAAATGTTTTGGAAGGGATACAAATATCAAAAATATTTCTGGAAAAGGAAATCTATATGCATCTGGGGGAAATTTTTTCATAGAAAATTTTGCAGGATCTCTGGTAGTTAATACCGAGAAAGGGAACATCATTATTGATGATGCGGTAGGTGGTGTCGAAGCCATTACCTCAGCAGGTGATATAGATGTTGATCTTAGTTATGATTCACGATTCAAGGATTACAGTATTTATCTGGAAACCCATATGGGAAATATAAAAACTTCTGTTCCCAAAAATTTACCAGCGAGTATGGAAAACATTGTTTACCAAACTACATCAATGCAATCAATAGATTCAGAAATTATTCTAAAATTAGAAGTCGAACATGAAAAAGTAATCGGAAAAAGAACTATTGCGGGAGGCACAGTGCCATTTAGCCTAAAAGCCCATCACGGAACAATAACTATTAAGGATAAATAGTTGATATCTTGAATCATATCATCATCATTTAAATGATTTATTACTCCATATCTGAATCCATACCTTTAACCTTTTCTCCAGCCTAGTCTAAAGATAAAAAAGTAAATACTAATTCATAAATTTTAGAACTATTCTTAAAACCAGACCCCAACAATAAAAAAACCTATTATTCGCATCTAGATAGATCTTTTTTATTTTTATTTATATTCCTCTTTAGTCCTTTATATTTTGTTCTTTTAACAGGAGATTTTTTAAAAAGAGAAGTATAATTTTCTACACTTAAATTATCCCAATCATTATTTTTGTAACTAAGTATTTCTTCTCTGGGTTGGAATTCAGATAGATCACTAGTTTGCTCAAATTTTTTGTTCCAAGGACAAACTTCTTGACAGATATCGCAACCATAGATCCACCCCTCTAAGTCAAGACTGGAAGATTCAAATTCTCCTCTATGTTCAATTGTTAAGTAAGAAATGCATTTTTTCGCATCGATCTTATATGATTCAAGAGCTTGAGTAGGACATGAATCTATACACAAAGTACAGCTTCCACATAAATCCTCATGAAAAGGTGGATCATAATCAAGCTCAATATCTAACAATAATTCACCCAAAAAAAGCCAACTTCCATAATCTTTTGTAATCAGGCTTGTATGCTTTCCAATCCATCCTAAACCTGCTTCTCTTGCCCATACTTTCTCCATTACAGGAGCAGTATCAACACAAACTATACCCTTCACTTCACTCGAACTAATTTTTATCCAATTTAGTAGATTAAATAGTTTCTCCTTCAAAACCTTATGATAGTCATCTCCCCATGCATAATTTGAAAATTTATAATCAGCATTAAGGTCCTCCTGTGTTTTGCCAACATAATAGTTTAAACCTACTGAAATGACTGATTTTGCTTCAGGAAAATAATTGAAAAGGTTTCCCCTTTCCTCTTTCCTGTTATTTATCCATATCATTGTTCCGTTTCTGTTTTCCTCTAACCAAGTATTAAGGTTGTTTTGATCATCTGGACATTCTTTTGCTTTTGCAATTCCAATTTTCTGAAACCCAAGCTCTCTTGCTTTTTCTTTTATTTGGAAGGATGTAAAACTCATCTTTTTTAATTTTGCCGATCTAATGAACTATTTTTTTTAAATAAAATTTGTTCAAAACATATAACCCAAATGGATTGTATGAAAAAATCCACTATCTATAATTGATATGTTCTTCTCAAAAGTTTGTCCTCCAGATTTTTGAAAAATACGCGATTCAAAAGTTTCATATCTTTCATGAGAAAAGTTATACCCAACAGATATACCAGAATGATAATCTTTTGAAAACCTGACGAAAGTATCTAATCCCTTTTCATTTGTATTCCCCTTATTTGCTTTTCCTTCAATAGAAGATGTGGAATATGTAGTCATAATTGAAATATCTAATGGAATTTTATTTTTCAAGAAAGAACTAACATCTACAATTCCTAAAAAATTAGGCGCTAAACTTCCTTCAATGCCTACATATAATATTCCAGTTAGATATTTTGATATCATTCCAACAAATAGCTCATTTAGATTGTCGTTATTTAGCTCGGTATAATTTGAAAACCCTCCAACTGCATGTGAACCTTTTGTAATATTTTTTATAGCTCCAATAGAAGAGCTAAAACTTAGGGTATGATCATTTCTAAAATTAAAACTATTGCCGATTTCGTAGTTGATTGATGATTCAATAAAAAACCTATTTTTAATTTGAAATTCAATGAAACCATCTATTTCATATCCAGAAGTACCATAATTGAAAAACGAAGCACTAGTGATAGTATAAAAATTATTTAAATTTTGATTTTTTTGAGACATATCTTGACTAAAACAAAATATACTTGCACTTAAAAATAGTGTTATTTTTTTCATCTAATTATTTTAAATAAACTATTTTCCCACGTTCTATATTTTGATTAAAAGTCAGTTCGTATATATATGTGCCTGTTACTACATTGTTACCATTTTTATCTTCAGCAAACCAACTCATTTTAGCAAGACCTGGTTGATAAAAAAATTTGGTAATTTTTTTTATTTCACGTCCAGATAAATCATATATGTTAAGGCCAACTATTCCTGGTTTATGAACCTCAAAACTAAAATTTATTTTTGGATTAAAGGGATTTGGATAGGTACGAACTAAACTAAAATCTAAATTGGGTTTAAAGTTTTGTTTTGTGCTTAGTAACAAAATTTCATTATCCATCCAATTTAAACGCTCCTGCGTCCATGATTTTAAATATTCTATTTCTTCCTCATAGGTCTCAAACACATAATAATTTGGCCATACATAATTACCAAGAATTGGCCATTTCAAAAAATTTCTTTCAATAGCATCCCCAAGATATAGTACAGAACTATCTATGATACTGTTGATGTTCTCCTCAGAAAATACTGTCGACCTTAACTCAGTATATCTTTGAGCTGCTTTTAATTGGAAATTCTCATCTTGCCATAATAATTCCCACCAGAAAGCCATTTGGTCTCCACCTTCAGGGTTATACTCTAACAACCAATTATCTGTCTCCCAGGTTTCACCATAGTCACAGTTTCCAAAACCGTGATTAAAATCCCATATTGGCCCTGCAGTTAATCGGTTGTCAACACTCTCTTTGTCTTTAAATATATAAGTACTAAGTCTATAAGCATCCACATTTTTAGCAAGCTCTTGCAGCAAAATAAAATCAACGAAAGATTCAACATTCATGATAGAAGGGTAACCATTTGATTCATCTTCATAATCATTGCTCAACATTATATTTTCAAAATTATGAATAAAGTCTTGAATATAAGCTTCTTGCTCTTGAACAATATCACTAGGCTTGGGGTAATGATAATTATAAATCATACCATCATAATCACTTTCAAAGCCTCCTATATTATCCCCTGTATAATACCAGTCAAATTTTAAAATATATCCACCAGTGACATCATCTCCATCTATCTCATCAGGATTTAGCTTTGAAATGGAGACCCTTTCACTATCACGCTTAATTTTTTCCATTAAGATGTATACTCCCTGATACTCATTGTTAAGGTAAAGCTCAACAAATCTTGTTTTAGAAGCGTATCTTCCTAATTGATTAGAAAGCTTGTAGATCAATACATTTCTAATCATTGATTTATCTTGCCAAGGAGCATACAAAACCCAATCGTTTTCCTGTGGCATTCCTAAAAGCTCAACATTGTTATTTTCACCTTGATCATCAACAGTTTCAAAGCGATATGGAGTTTTATCGTTCCACTGAGAGGAGTTCCCTCTTCTTTCAATAGTAATGTTACCATCGTAATCATTAAAAGGGTCATCTATATGATTAATTCCTGATTGATTATTTACAATTCCCATATGTGCAGGTATTCTTGGCTCATCGGGAATTTCACTGCCATAAGTGTCAATCATTATAATGGGAAGATTAGATTCCTCAAAAACTATTGGCTCTTGGAACCAGTAAGGGGGCTGTGAATAAAATTCCGATTCATCAGATATCCCAAAAGTAAGAAAAAAATTTCCTGACATGTCTGAAGAATTTAATCCAACGTTATGCACCTGAACCGCAAGTACATTTTCACCATCAATTAATAAATTATTTAAAAGTAAAGAATCTAGAAAAATATTATCAGGTAAACCTCCATTATATAAAGAAGCCTCATGATCATAGTATGTAGTCTCATCAAATGGAACAAATGTTCCTGGCTCAGGCAAATTATAAGATCTGCTAATTTCAATTCCATTTAAGTAGGCAATGTAGCCATCATCATAATCTGCGCTTAGAATTGCACATGCTAATTTATTTTTATCCAAGACATTAAAACTTTTTCTAAAATAAACAGAAATCGCGGATCCAATAATAGTTCCATCATCTCCATCTCCATAACCAAAGCCACCTTGGGAAGTCATCCACATCTCATCTTCAAAATTTAACTCATTCCAATTACTTAATGGTTCTTCATTAGGTACAATATATTCCCATTCATCTGAAGCAAAGATAGCTGTTTCCCAATGATCTTGAGCAATTAAGATATTTAAAAAAAGTATTCTATAAATTATTTTTTTCAAAATTTTATGGTTTTTATAAACAACTTTTTGCCAGCAATTTTTTCCATAAAGCTGAAGTGAAGATAACACATTATATTGTTTTATTTACTAAAACAGCGTATAAATGAATGGTGCTACAGCAGTTCCTTCGGTAAGAAAAATTAAGAACCCAAACAGAAATAGAAAAATTATTATGGGAGCAAGCCACCATTTTTTTCTTTCGGACAAAAAATCCCAAAATTCCCTTAAGATTGATAATTTTGACAAATTCTTTCTCTCTTAATTAAAACTGTTTCTCATAATCTTGATTCAATTCACGCTCTTTGTTTCGAATATTCCAATAAGATTCATTACTTTTTGATTTCAAATTTAAAAAATCTTTTCCAAGCAATCTTGTAAAAAGTCCAATAATAGTAATTATTGAAAAGAATAAAACACTTAAAATTATTCTTGTCATTATCCAACCAATGATAACTGCAAAAATCATCCAAATCTTGTAAATAGGCCTTAACAATATCGGAGCAATTCCACCTAAAATAATTAATATTGATCCAATCAAGAAAAAATAAACAAATAAGTCTTTTTCCCTCACAAAAAGAAATACACCTATGGTTAATAAGATAAAACCAATTGTAAAACCAAAATTTTTTGAGTCTTTCCTGCTT
>JAYPLH010000118.1:0-6315 GCA_038365355.1 Fidelibacterota bacterium | reverse complement strand
AGATCATTCTCCATTAAAAAAAGCGGATGATGCTCTTGAAATCGATACAACACATATGACTATCAATGAGGTAGTAAATAAAATCGTAAACACAGTTAACCAAAAAAGGACATTATATTAATGTTAAATGAAAAAACCAATGATAATGCAGTTGAAGAGGTAGAGAATTCTCTATTAGAAGAAAACAATACCAGTGTAGAAGATGCTACACCTACTGCTGACCAAAAAGAAATTAAAGATTACTTAAGTAGTTCACTATTTGAAGATGTTAAAACTGTAACATCTAGCGAACTTGATTCTAAAAACGAAAGTTCTACAGATAAAGATAATTTAAGTGAGGCATATAGAAACACCTTAGTTGACATCTCTGAGCATCAACTTATTGAGGGAAGAGTTGTAGGCATGAACGATAGAGATGTCTTAATTGATATTGGTTTTAAGTCTGAGGGACTGATCGATAGAAGTGAATTCAATGAAGATAATTTGCCCTCTATTGGTGATCAGGTTGAAGTTTATCTAGAGTATTTAGAGGACTCAAGTGGTAATACAATTTTATCAAAAGAAAAAGCAGACTTCATGTTAAGGTGGAGGACTCTAAGAGATGCGTATGAAGAAGAGAAAATAATTAAAGGAAAAATTATTAGAAGGATCAAGGGTGGAATGATTGTGGATTTAGGCGTGGTACAAGCATTTTTACCTGGATCTCAATTAGATGTTAGACCAATAACAGATTTTGACGTTTATGTTGATAAAGAAATCGAACTCAGGATAGTTAAATTAAATGAAGCTAGAAAGAATATTGTCGTATCTCACAAAATGATAATTGAAGAGAGTTTAGTAGAGCAGAGGCAGGCATTATTTGAAGAGATTGAAGTAGGTTCAATTATGGATGGCAGAGTTAAAAATATTACCGATTTTGGAGTTTTTGTTGATTTAGGTGGTATAGATGGACTGCTTCATATCACTGATTTATCATGGGGTAGAATTAACCATCCATCTGAGATCATTGAATTAAATGATGATATCACTGTAAAAGTAATAGAATATGACTCCGAAAGAAAACGTGTATCTCTTGGTTTAAAACAATTGACGCCACATCCATGGGAAGAAGTCGAAGTAAAGTATCCAATAGGATCAACGGTTAATGGTACCATTGTTAGTCTGACAAATTATGGTGCTTTTATCGAAATAGAACCAGGTGTTGAAGGCCTTATTCATGTTTCAGAAATTTCTTGGACTCGCCATATTAGAAATCCATCAGAGGAGTATTCTATGGGTGATAAAGTGGAAGCGAAAGTTATTTCTATTGACACTAATGAAAGAAAAATCAGTCTTGGTGTCAAGCAATTAACGCCAGATCCATGGGATCAAATAGAAAAGGAATTCGAAGTTGGTAGCAGGTGTAAAGGTAAGGTTCAAAACTTGACACAATTTGGTGCTTTTGTTGAACTAAAAGAAGGTATCGACGGCCTTATTCACGTATCAGATTTATCCTGGACTAAGGTTGTAAGACATGCTAAAAATATATTGGAAAAAGATCAAGAAGTTGAAGTTGTCATTCTAGAGGTCTCTAGAGAAAATAGAAAAATATCTTTAGGAATGAAGCAACTAAATGATGATCCTTGGCAAAGTATCATTGAGTATTTTGAATCTGGGAAAGAGGTTAGTGGGGAGATAATAAGGATTTTAGATAAAGGAATTATCATCCAATTAGAAATGGACGTTGAAGGCATTATCCCATTTGGTAAGATGTCTAAGAAAGACCGAAAGTTGCTTGCAAATCAGTATGAAGTAGGAGCTAATTTATCAGGAATAGTTATGAAAGTCTCTCCAGAGGATAAAAAGATAATCTTGTTTAAGGAAGAGCTCGCTGGTGGTGGAAACATACAAACAGCTACTGATGAGGTAAAAGATTATCTAAAAAATCAAAAGACAGATACCGGTGGCAAAATTGATATACCTCAAGAACTATTAGATAACGCTAAGGATGCTGAAATAGAAGAGAAACCCTCTGATCAGGAATAAACTCATAATCTTATAAAATCAGATAATGAGTAAAATAAATTTTTTTAGTTTATTTTTCAAAAATATTGCGTTTCCAGTCGGTGCATTTTTATTGGCCATGCTGCTATGGTTGTTTGTCAAAAGTGGTGATCAGTACACTATGATGTTAGATCTTCCCATTGAGGCCCGCAACCTTAACTCCCAAAAGACATATTTGGAAGAGGTACCAGGGTATGCTTCTGTTATATTAAAAGGAAAAGGCAGAGATCTTTTCAAAAGTTACCTATTACAAAATTATATAGAGTGCAAATTAGTTTTAGACTTAGATGGCATTTCTCAAGAATATGAATTTATTTTAAATGAATATTTTGAAAAAAACCCTCGAAAAGTTGTCATTCCATCGTCTCATAATATAAGTTTTGTAGAAGTGGTGTATCCAAATCGTATCAAGATAAGATTAGATGAAGTTATGGATAAAAAGGTCCCAGTCTTATCGAATGTTTGGAGTGAGGTCAAAGATGGTTATATCCAGATAGGAAAAATCCAATTTGAGCCTGACAGTTTAAATATTGTTGGCCCTAAAGTTGAGTTAGATAAAATAAATGAAGTATACACAACTAAAGATACTTTGTATAATTTGTCAAAAGGCTACAAAGCAACTATTGACCTAATTTCACAAAATAGATTGCTAAAGTATTCTCATGAAAAGGTTAATTATTTTTTTGATGTTCAACAAATTAGCGAACGTATAATTGTGGATATTCCTATTAGGGTAATAAATAAAAAAGATGGTATACGTGTTTTTCCATCTCCTCAAACAGTATCATTAACCGTGGTTGGTGGACTTAGTCAAATTGCAGAAATAAAACCTGTGGATATATCAGTAGTTGTTGATTTTGATTTATGGAAATTAGAAAAAAATTTTTATGTTCCAGAAATTATAATTCCATTTGATATTTTGAATTGGAAGGACTTGTCTCCAAGAGCCATAGAGCTTGGGGTAGCGAGAGAGCCAAAATGATTGTTTTAGGAATAGAGACTTCTTGCGATGAAACAGCTGTTTCAGTTTGTCAAAATGGTGAAATATTGTCAAATATTGTAGGGTCTCAATCAATACATTCTGATTTTGGAGGAGTAGTTCCTGAAGTAGCTTCACGAGAGCATGAAAGGTTATTGTATGATCTAACTACTAGAGCAATAATAGGATCTAAAATTAACATAAATCAAATTGATGGCATAGCTGTTACTAATGGCCCAGGATTGGCTGGCGCATTGTTGACAGGCGTTAGTTTTGCGAAAGGTTTAGCCGTTGGTCTAGATATTGATATAGTTTCAATAAATCATCTGGAAGCGCATATTATTGCTAATTTATTAGATAGAGATGATATTAATTTTCCTTTTTTATGTTTATTAGTATCAGGGGGTCATACTCAATTATGGCTGATCAAAAAAATGAATGATTACAGCTTACTAGGTGAAACTAGAGATGATGCTGCTGGAGAAGCTTTTGATAAAGGAGCAAGAATATTAGGTCTCGGTTATCCTGGAGGACCAGAAATAGAGAAATGTGCTAAAAATGGTGATCGTAACATAGTTCAGTTCCCCAAGCCTTTTATTAACTCGAGTACAATTGAATTTAGTTTTAGTGGTTTGAAAACATCATTGCTTTACTATATGGATACTTTTAAAAAAACTGCTAATTGCACTTTAAATGATGTAGCAGCAAGCTATCAAGGTGCTATAATTGATTGTTTAGTTGCTAAGATGAAGCTTGCAATCAAAACAACAGGTGTAAAGACAGTTTCTATTGCTGGAGGGGTTGCAAAAAACAAAATATTAAGACAATCAATAAATAAAAATTTGTCCAATTATAGTATTATTTTTCCTGAATTAAAATATTGTACAGATAATGCAGCTATGATTAGCTACCTTGGTGAGAAAAAATTTAAAATGGGCAACAAAGCCAATCTTAATTTCAGTATAAATCCTAATTTTAAAGAAAAATTAAATTGAATCTTCAAATAAATTATACTTCTGATGTAATAATTATAATATCAATAATATCAATTTTTGCAATTTACATTTCCTTTAAGCACCATTTTTTTGCTAAAAAAATTTCTATTTTAATTATCCTTAGATCTTTGGTCATTTTACTTTTGATTTTGTTGCTTTACAACCCAATTCTTGAAAAAAAAAATAATAACAAAAAAAGTTTACCATGGCATATTTACATTGATAAATCTTTGAGTATTAAATATCATAGGCAACCTTCAGTCGTTGCTTATAGAAAAGGAATTGAAGAGTTTTTAAAAAAAATTACAGATAAAAATATAACATTTGAGGTCTTTTCATTTGGAGCAAGGATTGATACTCTGGATCAAATATCTGCATTAAATTTAAATTCTAACTCAACAAACATGGGATTGATTTTTGATAAAATAAATAATGATTATCAAAAAAATCTTGGTGGCGTAATAATTTTTACCGATGGACAAATTAATCAAGGTCCACCTGTTCAAGAATTTTATGATTCATATAGTGAAATACCAATTTTTACTGTAGGTATCGGGGATACGATTCCAATGCTTGATGTGTTCATTCGCTCAATTGACTCCTCTCCGTTGACTGTGAAAGGGCAAAATATAAATATTGATGTAGTTATTTCAAGTCTGGGAAATATTAATGAAAGAGTAAATGTTAATCTATTTGATGAGAAAAATAAATTAATTGGTTCTAAACTCATAAAAATTAATGGTCAAGAAGAAAACGAATTAATTCGTTTTCAAATAAAAGCAGATAAAATTGGTGAAAACAATTTTTTTGTTAAATGTAGTGCCTTATCAGATGAAATAAATATTCAAAATAATCAACAGAAAATTAAAATACATGTAATGAAGGACCAGTATAATGTTGCACTGGTTACAGGGGCGCCAAGCTACAACACGAGGTTGATTAAAGGTTATTTAGAGGAACAAGGTAATAATTTTATTGATCATTATGTAATGAATTCAAAGAACTTCAATCAAAAACTAAAGGATTTTATGGAGAAAAAATATGAAGTCATAATTTTTGATAATAATCCAACCCCTTCAAAATATCAAAAGTGGGAGTCGGTTGAAAGAGTTTTTGCAAAAAAAATTATTTCGCATAACTCCAGCTTTTTTGTTATTCCTGGACCAGAACTTGATATAGTTTCATTAAATAAATATTTTACCATATTAGATTTAGAAGCAAAGATAATTGATAAGCCTTTTAAAATAGCAACTGATTGGGCATTTTTAGATGCATGGTCGAATTTTAATACAATTAGTAGCTACGATAAATCTTATGATGGTTTAGTTGCTTATCCACCTCAAACACCAGCATTTCAATTAAAACATAAATCAGGTAGTGGATCGGAAGGTTCGTATGCTAATTATATTAATAGTGAATTTAAAAACCCTATTTTGGTGCTAGGTGAGAAACAACAAATAAGATATGCAATTTGGAATTCTATAGATTTAGCGTCATTAAAATACATGCTATCAAACTCTGATATAAATTATTTATTTGAAGATTCCATGATGAAAATTACTAATTGGCTTTTGAAAAAAAGTGATAGCAGAGAGTTTGTTTTTCGAACAGATAAAAATTCTTACCAACATGGAGAGTTGATATTATTAAAAGGAGTTTCATCGGATTTAAATGATAATTTGAATGTTAAAGATGGTGTGGTGGAATTATACCATGATGATCAATACATTAGTTCGAAACCTTTGCATTATGATTTGAATGATAAGACTTATAAGTCTAAATTTTGGGCTTCAAAGCCAGGTGATATAAATTATATAATTAAGTTTAATAAAGGTGTTAATAGCTACGAGGTATATAACGGTTCTTTTAAAGTACAAGAGAGCCATATAGAATTAAATAAAATATATATAAATGAAGACAAATTGGATGCATTAAGTAATTCTAGTGGCGGTTTTTTTAAAAAGTGGGAGGATCGGGATGAAGTTATTTTTGCATTAAATGATGTAGAAAAAGTTGAATCTTATGTGTCCACATTTATTTTTCGATATAATTATTATTATGTGTGTTTGATTATTTTAATGCTTTCCTTTGAATGGTTTTATCGAAGAAAAAACGGGATGATTTAAAAGTTAAATAAAGTTTAAAAAAAATGAAAAATATTACAATTATTGGAACTGGATATGTCGGATTGGTGACTGGAGTTGGCTTGTCAGAATTTGGTAATAAAGTTATTTGTGCAGATATTGACGAAGATAAAATTCACAAGCTGAATTCTGGATTAGTACCCATATACGAACC
>JAYPLH010000117.1:0-6334 GCA_038365355.1 Fidelibacterota bacterium | reverse complement strand
AAAGAATAATAAAACCCAGATCTTAACCCCTTGTCCTTAACCGCTTTAGTTAAATCACCAAGTAAGTCTCTTTTCGCCGGAGTATCAAAAGAATTGTATCCATTGCTATGTGTGCTAGGCCAAAGACAAAAGCCATCATGATGTTTTGATGTAAGAACAACATATTTAGCTCCAGACATTTGAAATAGATTAGCCCATTCACTTGGATCATATTTTTCCGGATTAAATAATTGAGCAAAACCTCTGTAAGGAAAATCTTTACCATAATTTTCATTATGATATTTAATTCGGTTAGTATCTCCGTTAAGTAGCCCATTAAGATACCACTCAGCATAACTTCCTAAAGGGCCCCAAGCAGGTACAGAATAAAGACCCCAGTGAATGAAAATTCCAAACTTAGCATCTTTAAACCATTGGGGTGTAGGTCGACTATCTAAATCACTCCATTCTGGTTCATACCTTTGAGCATTCAACACAACCATGTGTAGCAATGATGCGAAGAAAACTTTTTTCATAACTATTGAAAAATTTGAGGAATTTATTATTTTATTTCCCGATAAACATTCTTTAGTATTCTAAATAAGACCCTGGAACCACAAAAGGATCTAGACCAATTACCAATCCTGCGAATTCAGGAATATTGCCTTTTTTAATTGAAACTAAATTACTTTGAAAATCAACTGAGTATTTTGAAACTACTGAACCAATAATATCCGTGTCTCCTCTTAACGAAAAAGATGGACTATAACTTAATATAGCACCGTGGACATCAGAACCATCTAAAGTTAAGCTACCACCCTTTGATACTATCAGACCATATATGCTAGAACTATTGTAAGAAGCATTTCCCTTTGAATAAAAAATTACTGGAGCACTTATTCCAGTTCCAGCCTGAGAACTATTTATTGTTAAACTTCCATTACAAATAATAAAAATATTTCCATTAATAGTGCTATTAGAACTAATTGTTATATTCCCATTGGCAACAATATATCCAGGACCATTAAAGGTTGAACCTGATATTGTTAGATTATTATTAACCAAAAGTTGATTATTTGAGAAAGAGCTGAGATTTACTGTTTCATTTGAATATGATGAATTACTCATTTTAGATAACACAGGACCAGATACCCATGAGGGTCCGTTCTTTATGGATCCATCATTATTTGATTGGGTCTGCGAATCATTCGCTACTATACCTGAATTTTCTTGGAAGTTATAATAAGATGTTAATCCACTCTCATCTCCATTGAGGACTGTATCCTTTTTGGCAAGAATTTGAGCTTGCGTTCTTGTTGTGTTCCACAACCTTACTTCATCAATCTTTCCATAAAAATATTTTGCCGAATTATAATCACCATCATGGAATTTTGTATCTCTATTCCTAGCTATACTTACATCACCACCATGATTCCAAAGTTTAGATCCATCTCCAGAACCAAATTCCACACCATTTAAATATCCTTTGAAAGAGTTACTGGTAACGGAACTCCCGCCACTAAGAGTAAGCGCTACATGGTACCAAGTATTATTTTCAATTGAAGAAGTAGATAAAAATGTCCCGGGGTTCCAATTGCTTTCATTACTAGGTTCATTCCACCCTCCGACATATAAGGATCCTCCATAAATATAAATATTTAATCCTCGAGTTGTGCCTCCCTGTTCGTAAATAGTTTGTTTTCTGGATGTAAGATCCTTATCAACAATATTAAACCATGCCTCGATTGTCTTCTGAATATGGTTATTACTTCCGGTGTTTATATCATTAGAGTTTGAAATCTGAACATATTCATTACTACCATCAAAACTCAATGCATAATTATTGTAAGATCCTGGCGCAATTGCAGCATTTGCAAGCAAATTTTCATAAGATGTAACATCAATTTCTGGAAAGCTAGGATAGGGGGATAAGACCGTACCACCAGAGCCTGAGCTAATATACGTAATACAGCTATCTGCTCCACTTCCATTTGCCACACTTCCATTAAAAAACATTTCTCCTTTGATGCTTCCATTTGTTCTAGTGAAAGTCTGACTCAAACTATTGTTTCCATAAAATGAAAAACAAAATGCCTCTGGAAAAGAAGAAAGGATATACCGAATATTTCGTTTAACATCATCAATCGTAGCGGATGACTTCATTGTTAGATATTGTGAATAAGGTAAGACTTGATTTGACTCATCATTATCTAGATCAAAAGAAACCGTATAAGTTCCATTATTTAAATTTCCTGTTATATTATTGATACTTATGCCATCGGTATTTCTTGAAGACTTATAAATATACATTCCGTGTTCAGCACCTGTTAAAGCAAGATTACGAGACTTTATATCGAGGATGTGGTATGCACCATTTCGTGTTTCAGAAATGGAAAAACGTGCAAGATAAAAAGCAAAGATACTCAAAATAATAAAAATTCCCATTGTTGAAGCCATTAGAATCATTCCTGATTCATTATTTTTTTTCAAACTCTCAATCATTAATGATAACTCATTTTTTTACCGAATCGAAAATTAATAGGATAGACGTAGGAAGATAATGAGAATGAATCTGGACCTTTTTGAAAAGTAATTTTTAATTTTGTAAGATGAACTCTTTCGGCGTCTGAAAGTGAAAGAGATCCTGAACTTAAAGGAGTCATATCACTGAAAATATTATCATAGAAACGGAAATTATTTGAAAAAAGATCAGTAGATAAATCTCTATAGCTGCTACCATCTAGACTAAATTCAAATTCGTTAGAAGCAATTCGAAATACTTTAGGAATGTTATTTGCATTTTTCAGATTAATAATTGCCTGACCAGATTGATCGAAATCCTCAGAACTTCTTTGACCTTGAGTTTCCCTCATAAGTCTCCAAAATGCTGATCTAGATTGACTTACAAACCCCTGCCGATCTGTCTCTTGCACATAAATATCCGCCCCTTGATATAACAAGCCAGCTGCCATAGATCCAATAACTCCAGTAATAAAGATAACAACAACAATCTCTATCATTGTAAATCCTTTTGAATCTAAAATCTTCATTTTATAATCCTGAACTTATAATCATCATATCCGTAATTGATGGCTGCGTGTTGTGTGAGACTGTTACAGTAGCACATTTAAAATCCGTTTGAACTACAGGGTTTGGATTTAGGTTAAAAGCACCATTTTCTAACGAAACATATTTTACTTCAACAGAATAGCCATACCCTGGATGGTCTGTTATAGAAGAAATATTATAACCATGAAAATCATCGATATCATCAAAGTCTTCTACTAATGTTTCACCTGTATCTTTTCCAATTAGCGATGACCATGGAGCAGAAGAATTTTCATCATATTTACGTGATCTGATCTCGTTTTGAATACTATTAAGAATTACTCCCTGTATGGTTCTTATTTCTGAATTTGCTCTTACTCTCTTTCCTGTGTTTAATGCTTTTAGAAAAACCATAAAAGAGAGCGTTAACAAAAGCAATACCACCACAACCTCTACAAGGGTGAACCCTTTTGTGGTTCTTGATAATTTGCCCACTAGTTTACGCTCCATTTACCTGTGATAGGCTCTACCGTGATAGTCTTTGTATTTAGCTCTATTGTGCCTCCAGAAACTGGATCTCCTAAGGGCTGAAACTGAAGATTTGCAGAGCCACCAAAGCTTACCTCTTTTATATCCAAATTTCGTAAATATGAATTGTCTAATGAAATGATTCCATCACTATTACTATTAGGAAAATCTTTTATTATTCCTGATCCATTATATACTCCATAACTTTCCTGATTTTTATCAAATATAATGGTTATCGCCTCATTCTGTGCAAAAGCCATTGATCTAGCAAGATCTATATCATTGGTAATTTGATCGATAGCTATTTGTTCTCTAATTGTAGTCAATCCCGTATCTGTTCTAGTTAATGCCATTGCAGTAAAAATACCAATAAGCATAACTACGATAATTAATTCTATCATAGAAAAACCAGATGAATTAGAACAATTTTTAGAATGTAATGTGTTTTGCATGGCCAAATTAAGTATTCAACCAAAAGAATACGGACTTAAATATTATAAGTAAAGGATTTTCCGTAGGAAGGACTATCCAGATCAACATCTTCTATTCGAATAAAATATCTTATTTCGCCAGTTAATTGTACAGTGTCCTGCCATGTTGTATACTTAAAGGGATTGTTGTTTGAATTTTTTGGTACAACTCCTCTTGAAAACAAATTATTTGGAGAAGTTAAAGATATAGTAGAGTCGATGGCAGCACTAGACCATTCATCATCCATCAATTTATTTGGGTTAGAGGGCTCAGGAGGGAAATGAGCAACATAACCTTTTCTCTGCATTGATCTGTAAAAGTAATGAAAAAAGACCTCACGAATAGTATGCATATTGGCAATATTCCGTTCCCCTTGAGTTTCTTCGGATACATTTGTGAATTTTGGGGCAACAAGACTTAACAATGTTCCCATTAAAGCAACAGTCACGACTAATTCAGTCATAGTAAAACCATTTGTGCTTAATTCTTTTTTCATTTTTAATCTCAACAGTAAATCTTTTTGAATTTAAAAAGGCTCCGATTTGCATCGAAGCCTTTTTCATTTTTGTTCTATGAAGATTTTAAAACTTAATCTCCAGCTCCAGCTTCTCTGCCACCTAAAGTACCAGTAGTTTGATCACCATTTAGATTATCGCCAGTTACAGCATAATCCCAGTGATGGACTGTACCATCATTTCTCATGTGAGTAATGTTGCTATTAGCAGCGTTGAAGGTCCACTCTCCATCTGTATCCGCATCATCTGTATCGGTTGCATCATATCCTGCAGGCGTAGTAGCTAATGCAGTCCATGGGTTTGCTGGCCAACTTCTGTTACCGGTAGCCATTAACTGTTCCGTAGCATACTGCTCAAGACCTGCTGTAATTGCGGATATTACTGCATCTTCTGCAGCTTTTTCAGCCTCTGTTACAGATGTCATATAGCGAGGTATCGCAACGGCAGCCAAAATACCAAGTATTATGGTTACCATGATCAATTCTATTAATGTAAATCCTTTGTTATTCTTCATTTTTGACTCCTTTAGGTTATTTTTATTTTTCCTTTGGTTTGTGGTGTTTGTTTTATGCTTGTTTGATAAAATCATTGTTAAATATTTACGGTTGTAACTTTTTAAAGAAACTTGATGGACTTTCCAAATCAGCTACATAAATGATCGGTGGAACTGACTGCGATCCGCTACCGCTTCCACCAATTACTGTATAGATATAGTGACCATCCTGAAAAGGACTCTTGATCGCATCTCCACCAAAAAGCTCTAAAAATTCTTCTCCACCATTGCTCACAGTCATAGTGTAGTTTCCAGCATCTGGATAAGCAACTGGATCTTCAGATGTATCAACGTAATTTGGAGTTGGAATACTCAGGTCGGTGTTTGTAGTTCCAAAAACAGATACCCACTTTGAGCCAGCAGCTGCGCTGTAAGTAAAAAACGCAGGATCTGAACTACCAGGAACTCCAACAAGATCAGCATTAAGTTCAGCATCTACAGTAATGGAGGCTCCTGACTGATCAGTAGCATTTCCATATCCGCCATTCTCGGGAACGTTCTTGTCAAACTTAGTCTGTCCAGGAAATCTTCCACGACCAGACTCTGTTACTTGTGTATTGTAAAAATTATTAGCAGCTTTCATAATCTTATCAATGTCTGCTAATGTCTTTTTCTCTTTAGCACCTTCACCAACACCAGAAAACTTAGGTGCAGCTGTAGTAGCAAGAGTAGCCATCATGGCAGTTGTCACAGCAAATTCAGCAAGTGACTGACCATTTACTCTTTTTAAACTTTTTAAAAATTTCTTCATGTTTATACCCTATTGGTTTTGTATTTCATTATTAATTAAGCAAGAGTTGTGCCAAAGCACTACTATTTGCACGTTTTTTTTTTAAAAAAATCCTTGAGCTAGTTACACTCGAGGATAGTTTAAAATTTCTTTGTTCAATTCCAGTCTGAGACATCTCATTTTTGTGTAAACCTATTTGTACCATTATGTTATTTTTTTGTCTAGAATCGTGACATTGTAAATTTTTGTTACAGTACATCATGGGATGACAATCATATGTAATTGACTAGGATTTTCTAAATCCGCAATGTATAAAGTCGGTGCCTCGGCCTGAGAACCTACGCCTGAGCCCGGAAAAACTTGATAGACAAAATGACCATCTTGATATGGACTATCTAATACTTCATCTCCAAAAAGATTTTGCCAAACAGAAGCAACAGCAGGATAATCATTATTTAATGTAGTACCTATAAAGGAAGATCCATCTTCATTTTTATCTCCAAAAACAGA
>JAYPLH010000116.1:0-6348 GCA_038365355.1 Fidelibacterota bacterium | reverse complement strand
AAAAAATTACGAACCATAAATTTATCAGATATTCAATCTGAAATTGGATCTGGAACCAGTGGAAAGCAGAATAAAAATAAAATTCAGAAACAAGACGAAAAAGTGCAAGGTTCAGTAAAAACTAAGGTTAAAGGAATTCTTGCAAAAATCGATACAAAAAATAAAAAGAAGCAATATAGAAAGAGTAAAAATAAGGTAGATGACCCAATTGTTGATTCAGATGTTAAACCTGGTATTAAAGTTGCAGAATTCTCTAATGTAGAGGAGTTATCAAAGATTTTTAATGTTACCTCTAGTGATGTTATTCAAACTTGTATTGATCTTGGAATGCTAGTTACAAAAAATCAGCGCATGGATTGGGATATGATAGAATTGCTATCAGATCATTTTGGATTTACAGCAGAAAAAATTGATGATTTAGGTGAAGAACTTTTTACATTTGAACAAACTGAAGATGATTTAAAGAACGCCGAAGAAAGAGCTCCAATCGTAACGGTTATGGGCCATGTAGATCATGGTAAAACTAGCCTATTGGACTACATTAGAAAAACGAATGTTGCTTCGGGTGAATCAGGTGGGATAACCCAACACATTGGTGCCTATAAGGTTGAATATAATAAGAGAAAATTAACGTTTCTTGATACTCCTGGCCACGAAGCGTTTACAGCAATGCGAGCTCGTGGTGCTCAGGTAACAGATATTGTTATTTTAGTTGTTGCTGCAGACGACGCGGTTATGCCTCAAACTATTGAAGCTATTAGTCATACAAAGGCAGCTGGTGTACCTATGGTTGTCGCTATTAATAAGATCGACAAACCAGGAGCAGATGCTGAAAAGGTTAGAAGATCATTATCTGAAAATGATGTATTGGTAGAAACTTGGGGCGGTAAGATTCAGGATGTAGATATAAGTGCCTTAAAAGGAGATGGTATTGATAAATTAATGGAAGGACTTCTTTTAGAAACAGATGTACTAGAATTAAAAGCAAATTATAAATGCTCAGCGAAAGGGTCAGTTGTAGATTCAAGGCTTGATAAAGGTTTAGGACCTGTTGGTACTGTTCTCATTCAGCATGGGACACTCAGAGTCGGAGACCCTTTTATATGTGGTGTATATCAAGGAAAAGTTCGTTCTATTAGTAATGAGAATGGTAAAAGATTGAAATCGGCTGGACCTTCAGATGCCGTACAAATTCAAGGTTTTGACAATGTTCCTCAGGCAGCTGATTTATTTGCAGTTGTTGAAGATGAAAGGCAGATAAAACGGATTTCTGGTGAAAGACAAAGGATAAAAAGAGAAATAGAACAAAAGAAAATATCTTTTTCATTAGATCAAATGTCTTCATTAATTAAAGAGGGTTCAGTGAAAAATCTTCCTATAATAATTAAAGGAGATGTTGATGGATCCGTTGAAGCTTTAGCAGAGTCCTTAGAAAAGATTAAGACTAGCGAAGTTGGTATAAAGGTTGTTCATAAGAACGTTGGTATGGTAACAGAATCTGATGTTCTTTTAGCAGAAGCTTCAAAAGCTGTAATTATAGGTTTTCATGTTCAAGTTAATTCAAATGCTAGGCTTCAAGCTAATCAGGCTGGTGTAGATATTCGAACTTACAATGTCATTTATCAAGCTGTTGAAGAGTTGACATTAGCCTTGGAAGGAATGTTGGAACCTGATAAAGTCGAAAATAGTATAGGAAAAGCACAGGTTTTAACTCAATTTAAAATACCCAAAATTGGCTTTATTGCAGGCTGTAAAGTTACAGATGGAAAAGTTATTCGTAATGGAAAGGCTAGAGTTATAAGGGATGAGGAAGTGCTTTTTGAAGGTTTAATTAATTCATTAAAAAGACATAAAGATGATGCTAAAGAAGTGAAAGATGGTCTGGAGTGTGGTATTGGTGTAGAAGGTGTAAAGAAATTTATCGAGGGTGATATAATTGAAGTTTATGAAATTAAAGAAGTAAAGCGTAAGCTTGAATTAAATTGACATCTAATAAGCCATATACTAGATCTGAAAGAATAGAAAAGCAACTTCTTGATATAATTAGTTCGATTGCATTAAAAAATATAGACTTATCTTTTTTAGGATTTATCACATTTACTGATGTCGATATTTCCCCAGATTTGAAAAATGCAAAAATTTTTTTCTCTGTGCTAAATCAAAAATTGCCAGATAATCAATTAGAAATTGAAATTAATAGAAAGCAAAAAGCATTTAAAAAGTTTCTAAGCCCAGAGTTACATTTAAGAAATACACCTAAACTAAAGTTTGTAAATGATAGGAGATATTCCTACAGAGAACAGATTGATATTCTATTAAAAGATGATACTGCTCCAGATAAAAACCTAAGTGATAATAAATATTAATAAACCCATTGGGTGGACGTCTTTCGATGTTTGTAAAAAAATAAAAAAAATTACTCAAGAAAAAAAAGTTGGCCACGGAGGTACGCTTGATCCATTTGCAAGTGGGGTATTGATTATTGGTACAGGAAAAGATACAAAAAAGCTTAAATATGTAAGTGAGAAAAAAAAATCTTATAATGCTACTTTATTTTTAGGGAAAATTACAGATACATTAGATGTTGAAGGTAAAGTATTGCAAAAAAGAGAAGTCCCGGTTTTATCAAAAAAAATAATTACAAACGTGTTAGAGCAATTTATTGGTAACTATAATCAAACACCTCCTATGTTTTCTGCAAAAAAAGTAGCAGGGAAAAAACTTTATGACTATGCTCGAAAAAATATATACATAGAAAGAGATCCTGTTATGTTGAAAATTTTTTCGATTTCTTTAGATAGTTTTGATGAAAAAAGGATATCATTTTCTGTAGAGTGTTCTAAGGGAACATATATTAGAGTCCTTGGAAAGGATATTTCCGAAAAACTAGGAACTGTTGGATATCTAAGTAGTCTAACAAGGACTAAAGTGGGTGAGTATACTCTAAATCAATCACAATTAATTGAAAATTTTGAAAATTCATGGAAGTCATATATTCAAAAGAAAAACAAATTTCATTAAAAGAATCAATCCTAACAGTTGGCTCTTACGATGGTATACATGTTGGGCATAGAGAATTGTTATATTCGCTTGTACAAAATTCTAAAGATTATGGAATACCTTCAGTAGTGGTGACATTCGATCCTCACCCAAGAGAAGTTTTGAATGAAAAGTTAAATAATTTTTTTCTTATTATGAACCTGGAGCAAAAATTAAAAATTATTGAAATGTGTGGTGTAGATATTGTTTATGTGATCAATTTTACAGTAGAGTTTTCAAAAATTACGGCAAATGATTTTATGAATAAGACAATAATTCCTTTTTTTAATCCAAAGATCATAGTAATTGGATCCAATCATTATTTTGGTAAAGGAAGGGAAGGTTCACCATCATTTTTAAAGACTTTTGGAAAAAAAAAATATATTCAGATAATCACAATTCAGCCCGTTTTAAATAAAAATGAAGAAATATCAAGCACAAGAATTAGAAAATTAATTACTGAAGGTTTTATTGAAAAAGCTAATCACGAAATTGGTACTAAATTTAGCATTGAAGGAGAAGTAGTTTCTGGATCAGAAAGAGGTCGGAAATTAAATTTCCCAACTGCAAATATTAATCCATTAGATAAAAGGCAGTTATTACCAAAAATCGGTGTATATTTAATTCATGGAAGGATTAATGGACTTAATGCCTTTGGAATGTGTAATTTAGGAGTAAGACCTACCTTTAGTGAAAAAAATCTTGTTATGGAAATCCATTTCTTCCATGATCAAGTAGAAAACCTTTATGGGAAAAAAGTAAAAGTAGAGTTTTTGGAGAGGATAAGAGATGAGAAAAAATTTCCCACCTCAAAAGATTTAATTAAGCAACTAAATATTGATAAACAAACTTGCTTGGAGATTTCCAACAAGTATAAATAGGAGAGATTATGCCTATAAGCATTGAAGAAAAAAAAGAGTACGTAAAGAAATTTGGAAAAGATTCAAATGATACTGGATCATCAGAAGTCCAAATTGCCATTTTAACACACCGTATTAGAGAATTAACAGAGCATGTAAAAACACATAAAAAAGATCATCATACTAGGAGAGGTCTTGTAATGTTAGTCGCAAAGAGAAAAAAGATGATGAAATATTTGATGCGTTCAAATTCTAAATCATACTTAAATGTAATCAAAGAGTTGTCCATAAGAGGTTAGAAAGCTAGGCACTCATAAAGAAAAGAAGAGAAAATGCAAAAAGTAGAAAAAACAATCGCCGGAAAAGAAATGCGATTGGAAACAGGTCGAATTGCTCGTCAGAGCAATGGTGCAGTATTAGTTAGTTTAGGTGAAACAACCGTTTTAGCTACAGTAAATTCGGCCAAAGAACCGAGGGAAGATATAGACTTTTTCCCATTGCAAGTAGAATATAGAGAAAAGCATTATGCAGGAGGGAAAATCCCTGGTGGTTTTTTTAAAAGAGAAGCAAGACCAGCTGAACATGAAGTATTAACAAGTAGATTAACAGATAGGCCATTAAGACCATTATTTCCAAAAGGGTTTAAAAATGAAACTCAGGTTATGATAACGGTTCTACAAAGTGATGGAGAAAACATGGCTGATGTTTTAGCAGGAGTTGGTGCATCTGCTGCTTTAATGTGCTCAACAATTCCGTGGAATGGTCCAATTGCTAGTGTGAGAATTGGGCGCGTAGATGGAACTCATATTGTAAACCCAACTAGAAGTGAAATGGAGGACTCTGACCTTGAATTAATAGTTTCAGGTAATGAAGAAACCGTTGTAATGGTTGAAGGAGAGGCAACGTGCATGTCTGAATCTGATATGATTCTTGCGCTTAAAGAAGCCCACAGCAAGATCAAAGAAATAATTCAACTTCAAAATGAACTTGTTTCATCCTTAAATGTAGTTAAGGATGAGTTTGTTATCCCGGAGCCAGATTCTGAATTAAACGATGCAATTAACAATTTAGTTGAAAACAAAGTAAATGAAATTGTAAACATTAAAGATAAAAAAGAGCGTTCTGATGCAAAAGATAATTTCATTACTGAAACTTTATCTTCTTTAGAAGAAACATTTCCAGATCACCAGAAAATGATTAAATCTATTTTAGATGATAAGTTTAAAGATGCATTTAGAGAACAGATACTTTCTACTGGGAATAGAAGTGATGGGCGTTCTACAACTGACATCCGTGAAATCACGGTTGAAACCAGTATCTTACCTAGAACACATGGTTCTGCACTTTTTACTCGAGGTGAGACACAAGCCTTAGTTATTACTACTCTAGGCTCAAAAAGTGATGAAATGATAATGGATAGTATGGATGAGGACTATAAAAAATCATATTACATGCATTACAATTTTCCACCATACTGTGTTGGAGAGGTTGGTAGAATTGGGTTTACAGGAAGAAGAGAAATTGGACATGGAAACTTGGCACAACGGGCTCTGAAACCCGTGTTGCCTGACTATGATGATTTTCCATACACAATTCGTATTGTCTCAGAAATAATGGAATCAAACGGTTCATCTTCTATGGCTTCTGTTTGCGGAGGATCTCTTTCACTTATGAGTGCTGGTGCTCCTTTGAAATCTGCTGTGGCTGGAATAGCTATGGGGCTTATTACAGATGGTAAACGCCATGCTGTATTAAGTGATATTTTAGGTATGGAAGATCATTTAGGTGATATGGATTTTAAGATAGCTGGTACTGAAGATGGAATCACTGCTATTCAATTAGATCTGAAAATTGATGGATTATCCTTTGATTTGATGGAAGAAGCCTTGTCTCAAGCAAAAGAAGGTCGAAAGCATATTCTAGATGAAATGAATAAAGTATTGAAAGAAGCAAATGAAATCTCACAATACGCACCCAGAATTCTATCACTAACTATCAACCCAGAAAAGATAGGAGCACTGATTGGCCCTGGTGGGAAAAATATTAAGAAAATCATTGAAGATACCGAATGTGAGGTAAATGTTGATGATGATGGATTAGTTTCAATTGCGGGTGAAAATACACAAAAGTGCAATGAAGCGGTTGAAATGGTTAAAGCTTTAACCTTTGAGCCAGAAGTTGGAATGGAGTTTGATTCTACAGTAAGTCGAATTATGTCCTTTGGTGCATTTGTAGAATTTGCTCCTGGACGAGAAGGTATGGTTCATATTTCTGAATTAGAGTGGAGACGGGTTGAAAAGGTTGAAGATGTACTTAAAAAAGGTGATGAGGTTCGTGTTAAGTTGATAAAAATTGATGATCAAGGTAGACTTGACTTTAGTAGAAAGGCATTGCTTGAAAAACCAGAAGGCTACGTTGAAAGACCTAAAAAACCCAGAGGTGATAACAA
>JAYPLH010000115.1:0-6354 GCA_038365355.1 Fidelibacterota bacterium | reverse complement strand
GGTTCCATTAAATCAAGTTATAATTTTAGATCTGGATTTTTAGAACAAGCTTTAAGTATGGCTCAGTTAGCAAAAAAAATATCTCCTTTTTATAATTTAGATAAAGATATAGTAATTGGAGGAGTATTATTGATAAAAATTGGAGTATTAAAACAAATAAAGTCTGGCTATATAATTGACTATTCAAAGGAAGGAAATCTCCTAGGACAGGCTGTTATTTCAAGAGATATTTTAAACAATGGAATAAAAAAGATTAAAAATTTCCCTGAAGATTTAAAAATAAAGTTAGAACATATATTATTATCCTATGAGAATAATTTTCAGCGTAAAACATCTTATAGACCATCATTTCCTGAAGCCTTATTAGTCCATTCGATTTATAAAATGAATTCAAATATGAATTTAATGGAAAGGATAATTTTGGAAGATAATGAAGAAACTAATTTTACAAGTATTCATAATCATTTTCGATTGCCTGTACTTAAAAAATAAATCCTCTTAATGTTCAAAAAATTTTTGAAATTGTGAAAATATTACTAAGCTTTATAATAATCATTTTTTCCAATGTAGTGCTTCCAAATAGCATACAGTACATGCCATTTGACCTAGGATATCAATTTGGTTTTTTGAATCGCGATGGTATGATTATGTGGGGTGAAGATTGGAAATCAAACAATTTATTTTTTGATGGTAGTTGGGCTATCTTTCCTCCAATGTACGGTGCAAAGATTAAAGAAGGTTTTCAGAACAATTCAAATGATGAAATTCCTTTAGATTCATTAGATGTTGTTTCAAATATAGAATATCAACAGGGTGATTATGGGCTGGATAAATTCTATATTGAGATAGATTATCAAGGAAAAAATAGAAGCTTAGAATTATTCGGTTTTAAAAGATCCTACTTAGGTAATATTAATCAATATTATTTAAGTACACAGCAACCTCAACAACAATCATATGCATTATCATTAAAATCTTTTGATAATGATGTAAATACAGGATTAACTGTTGGTCATTTTAACACTTTATCTGGTTTTCCAGATTTAGAAATAAATGGATTATTTGATAATCGTATTACTTCCTTAAATTATTTTTTGGTAAAAACACTTGGATCTTCATCTATTGGTTTTGAGATGGATCAGTTTTTACAAAGATATAAAGCTATTCATCATCTTTCATTTTATAATAATCCACGATTCTTAAATAGATCTTTATACAAAGCAGAACTAACATCTTCAATAAATCAAATGCCTATTTTATTAGGCATTAGTATAAATGATAGAGTTACTATTTTGGATTCTAAAGTATATATTGGGTGGGTTAATTTTTACTCAAATTTGAAATGGAGCAATTTGAATATTTTTACTAGTGCAACAAAAGATGAGAACCGATTTTTATATGATTATAGTTTAATCTTTAATAAGAATTTTAAATTATGGACCATTACTTTATCAAATATAGTTCGTTCCGCTCCTATTCATCCTTATTATCTTCATAATACTGAATTTCCCCAAAAGACTAATTTCTACAAAAAATATTTTAATCAAGGATCTTTTGTATGGGATGATTTAAATAATAGTTTATCTTTAGTAATGTCAACAATTATAGATAAACAAACATTTGAAACAGAATCTCTATCAATGCAAAATAAATATAGTAACATAAATTTCACATATTCTCGAAAAATTAACTCTAGTTTAGACGCTTCAATACACTACAACGTAATGGATACTAAAAATTATTATTCTGGGGGAATTGGAAATGAGATTGGATTAAAATTTCAATCAGAATTTTCACTTTTTAATAATTTTCTGGGGATAGAATTAGATTCAGAAATCAAATATTTTTTTAATAGAGTAAATTATTCGATGATCAATCCAATTGAGATGGTTCCCATGATCATTAGTGAAAATGATCATGGGTCACTATTACCAATTCATCTGATTAATTCAGTTCTTAGGGCAAAAGTTTCTACAGTTATATTTGAATTTAGTTGGGCAAATTTATCCGAAATTATACTGTCATCAATACAAACAGATAAAAATAACTTTTTTTCGTTTCATCCAACTATACCCAGCATGGGTAGACAAATTAATTTTTCAATTAACTGGAAATTTCAAGATTAGTTGTTATAAACTGCAAAATCTCCAGGAAGAACATTTACTTCAAAAGTTTGTAATAATTCATTTGAACTATTAAAAAGGAAAACTGTATCAGGAGCACTATAGTCAGTTGTTCCTAATACTAATTCATCATTAAGTACTTTTCCAGAATAAACTCCATTAAGTTCTCCTACTTTTGCAGCCATATTTAAATTAAGATTTGCATCTAAAGGAACAGCACCTTCTAAGGTGGCCCTATGCATGACGTCTTTAAACTTAAAAATATCTGCTCGACAGGCAGTCCCTGCACCATAGGTAATAATTTCGACATCTCCAGTACTAATATTTACTTTACCCGAGCCGTAACTAGCTGACCAGTTTTCATCATAAGATGTTCTAGAGACAAACAATAAATTTCCATCTAAGTAAAGCTGCTCTGGCCCTAAACCAACTTCAAACGATTCAACAACGCTTCCATTAGACAGGTCAATTTTTGTAATTAGAGATCCTTGGTTGTCATATAATTCTTGATGAGGTGTGCTTACGTATAAGAAGTTGCCATCAGATACAATATCTTCTGGGACATTAGTTAAAGTAGAGAATGAAGAGATGTTATAAGTATTTAAATCCAATACTTTGATATCCTTTGATAACCAGTTGGTAAAATATAATTTGCCATCTACCACACACATCTCTCGAGGACCTGAGTTATCTGTAGATACTTCAATGCCTGGCAGTGCAAGCCCGGACTCAGTAATATCATATTTTTTAATAGTATGGCTATTATTCACTGCAACAAACAAGTCATCTTCAAAAACAAGTATAGATTGAATAACATCACCTACATTACTAACTGTTTGTATTTTTTCTTTATCTTTAAAGACCTCGATAGATCCATTGCTTGATCCAAAATTGCCTTCGCTAGCAATAAATAATAGACTGAAATCTTCGCTTTCTGCGTTTTCTGTTAAATTATCTTCACAGCTAAATAATAATAGAGTTAGTGGAATTATATATTTCATATTTCTCCTTGATTTGACAGGAATGAAGAAATGAAAGGGGACAGACCTTACATAACTTTTCACCCGAAAGTATTGTTGATATTAGTGTTATATAGCTCAGGTCTCCTGACTTATGCAGTATAATAAGGATTTCCTTCTCCAATAAAATATATTGAATGGATTACGAACCATTTTGCTGCAATTACAGTAGCGGGGACTGTAGTTGCGTTTCACAACTTTCCCTGTCGCTATCAGAAAAATTATTGATATAAAAAAGTTAATCCAATAATTAAATAACTATATTTTGAATTTCTTTAAAATAAATTTGCACTAATGGAATTTGATAATAATAATTGGTTTGTGGTAACCAGTGGTGTGGCTCCAATATATAAAAGTGCAAGTTTTAATTCGGACTGCCTTACCGAGGCAGTGTATGGTGAATCTTTTAGAATTCTTAGAGTAAAGAATAGTTGGTTTTTTGTAATGTGTGATGATGGATATCAAGGTTGGGTAAAAAACTTTTATGGTTTAAGATCTGAAATAAAGAAAAATCTTTCTTATATAATTGCTTACCCTGAAGCAGGGGGAATTTTTAATCCTCAGTATCCTTTTGGTGCAAAATTAAATAAAAAACGTATTGGCGCAATTCCGATCTGTCAGAATCTTGATTATAATAAGATTAATATAGTCCTTCATAATCTTCTAGGTGTACCTTATAAGTGGGGAGGGAAGACCTCATTGGGGTTTGATTGTTCAGGTCTAGTACAATCTGTATTAAATGTTTATGGCATTAAAATACCAAGAGATTCAAGAGATCAGTGGAGGTTTTTAGAACCATATAAAATAAATATAGATAAAGCAAAAAAGGGAGACTTACATTTTTTTGGGAAAAAAGGTGAAGTAAGTCACGTAGGTTTTGCTTGTGGAGGTTATGATTTAATTCATTCTCAGGGTTATGTTAAAAAAGAATCTTTAGATAAAAACGATCCAAATTTTAATAAAAGTCTTTTAGATATCTATCTGTCTAGTGCTTCTATTAGGCTTAAATTTAAACTGTGAAATTAAGATACAAAAATTCATCTAATAATCAATTACTTAGTAGAGCTGTTTTGGTTTTAAACGCTAATTATGCTCCAATGATGATTTGTACTGCGAAAAGAGCTATATGTTTAGAAATTTTAGATAAGGTTGACATTTTAGCTAATTATAAAGAAAAAGTAAATAGCCCATCAATTACTCTTAGCCTGCCGAGCGTAATAAAAATACGTGATTTTGTGAGGTATGATAATCTTTCAGTTGATCTTAATAGAAAAAACATTCTTTCTAGGGATGAACACATTTGCCAATATTGTGGTGACAAAAATTCGCCTTTGACCATTGACCACATACTTCCTAAAGGTAGAGGAGGTCAAGATTTATGGGAAAATCTTGTAACTGCCTGTAAGCCATGTAATCAAAAAAAAGGGAACCAAACTCCTGAGGAGGCAAGCATGCATTTAAAAAGAAAGCCAAAAAGGCCAAATCGCCTACACTATTTTTATAAATACATTAGTGATAAACAAGAAGAATGGAAACCATATTTATTTATGGAACCATTTAAAATTAATTGAAAACTTAAGTAATGAGTAAAATTAAACAACGAGTATTAAGCGGAATTCAACCATCTGGCAACTTGCATTTAGGTAATTATTTTGGCATGATGTCCAAGATGATAAATTATCAAGAGAAGAACGATTTATTTTGTTTTATTGCGAACTATCACGCTCTAACCTCCAATCCTAGCTCAAAAATTTTATCATTAAATACATTTAACGCAGTTTGTGATTTTCTTGCATTAGGTCTTGATCCAGATAAATCAACATTTTGGGTGCAATCTGATGTACCTGAAGTTACCGAGTTATCCTGGATCTTGTCTTCACAAACAAGTGTCGGGTTAATGGATAGATCAACAACTTATAAGGATAAAATTGCTAAAGGATTGAAGTCAAATATGGGTCTTTATTCTTATCCAATTTTAATGGCAGCAGATATATTACTTTTTAAAAGCAATTTGGTACCTGTTGGTAAAGATCAAAAACAGCATATTGAAATGGCTAGAGATATTGCTAATAGGTTTAATGCTCGTTATGGTGATGTTTTTATATTGCCAGATCCAGATATAGTAAAAGAAACTCAAATAATTCCTGGTGTTGATGGGCAGAAAATGAGTAAATCATATAATAATACTATCCCGATTTTTGGTAACGATAAAGAAATTCGCAAAAAAATTATGAGTATAATTACTGATAATGCTTCTATTAATGAACCAAAAAACAAAGAGACCCCTCTGTTCCATCTTTACTGTTTGTTTGCAGATGAAAGTGAACAACAAATACTTTCAGAAAAATATGATGCTCCAGGTTTACGATATGGAGATATAAAATTAGAATTATTCGAAAAAATAATGGATTATTTTGCGCCTTACAGGGAAAAGAGAGCGTCGCTTGAATCCAAGCCAGATGATATAAAAGATATTTTAATCCTTGGTGCAAAAAAGGCAAAGAACGTAGCATTAGAAGTATTAGATAAAGTAAGAACTACTGTAGGTATTTCATTCAATTAATGAGCTTTAAAATACAACTGGAAAAATTTGAAGGTCCTTTGGATTTACTTTTGTATTTCATAAGAAGAGATGAGCTAGATATTTATGATATCCCGATATCTAAAATTACTGAAGATTTTATAAATACTATTAATGAATGGAAACGTTTAAACTTAGTGATAGCTGGCGAGTTTATAGTAATGGCATCTACACTTATGAGAATTAAAGCAAGAATGATGATTCCACGTATTGATTTGGATGAAGAAGGTGAAAATATCGACCCAAGAACTGAATTAATGCAAAGATTAATAGACTATAAAAGATTTCGTAGTGCTGCGGATATTTTAAATAATATGGCTTCTGAAAACAGTGGATATTTTAAAAGGCAACCAGACCTATCCAAAATAATTGATAAAAATGATAACGGTCTTGATGCATTTTTCAAAGAATTCTCATTGTTTGATCTCGCAACACTTTTTAAAAATGCAATGGATGATAAGCCTATTCTATCGCCATTTGAACTAAATAAAGATCCCATAAAGCTAGAAAAACAAAAAGAATTAATTTTTAATTATTTTGATGGAGAAGGGAAGCTTAGTTTTAATAATTTACTTCGTATACTCAAAACAAGACTAGAAGTGGTTGTTACATTTTTAGCAATTTTAGACTT
>JAYPLH010000114.1:0-6396 GCA_038365355.1 Fidelibacterota bacterium | reverse complement strand
CCCTCAATCATTAAAATACAAAAAAACAATATTATTGGAAGTACGTGTCTACTTTTATATATGACATTTTGAAATAGTAATATCCAAACAAAATATATCCCTGCACATAAGATAAATGGTCTGATCTTATTTTCAGAATTCCATTTTCTAAAAACGTCTTTAGATCCCAAGAAAAGTTGCGCTATTAATGTAGCAGACAATAAAATTGATGTAGGCCCCCTTGATGTCCAATATCCTCCAAAACCGTCAGCCCAAACAGATTTAAATAATAATAAAATCCTATCATACATACTATTATCTGTAAAAATTGTGCCCCCAAAATCCATAAAATGGCCCGTAGTTTGCTTTTTTGCCATTAATAGTAGATCACTAGGCCCTGTAATAAAAACCATCGGAAGAAACCATATGCCGACACCAAAAAGAAAATATTTAATTAATACCGATCTTTTTCTTTCTGAGGAATGAAATATTTTTATCAAAGGCAAAAATACCAACGGGAGGTACGACAGTCTTATACCTGCTAACAAACCAGATAAGAAAAAACCCTTTTCTAAATGCTTTCCATGCTTATGAGAATAAATTAAATAATAAATAGCACTTAAAGATATAGTTAGGCCCATCAAATCCGGCATATACCTATTACTCATAAGCCAAAATAAAGGATTAAAAAATATTAGTAACGCAATGTACGTACCCTCATAGGATTTCAAACCGGTATTGAACATTCTAAGTAAATAATAAACGATAAAAAATGTAGATAGGCCTCCTATAATCGAAAATGATATGCCCATATTACCTGTAAAAAAATGAATGACCTTAACAAAAAAACAAAAGATTGGATATCCTGGAAAATGCGGCTGAAGTTTTGTTATGTCATAATCTATTATACTAAGAGAAAATCTTAAACTATCTATATCCTCCACGTAGTAAATGCTTGTTAAAACTCTTGATAGAATGCATATAATAAATAGTGCAATTAATAGATTATTATTTTTTGAGAACATTAGATGTGAAAGATAAATAAAAAAAAACAGGGAACCAATCAAGGTTCCCTGTTTTTAGTTTCAATGACAATATAATTTACCAGCCAGCTACATTAGCTTGAGAAAATCCGTAAGATTGTGCAAAAATTTGTCTTACTTCATTTACAAGAGAATCATGATATGCTTGCATTGCATCAAAATTACCATCGGAAGGGTAAACCGGGTTTGTACCCATTACCTGAAGAATACGAGCAAGATTAGCATCGGTAATAACTTTAAAATCATTATAAAGTAAACCGTTGGCATATCCTCTCATTTCACCCCAATGATTTTCATAATCTGCACAAGCATCAGAACCAGCAGAAATGCTAGCGTCACCAGCTGCGATCAATGCTGCAATATCTGCTACAACATCATTCACATAATGAACTGAAACTGCAGCCACCACTTTTTCCCAGTTATTCATTACAATATCCCTTTGAACTAAGATATCTGCAAGGTCTGCCTGGTTTGTGATCAATGTTCTGCCTTCAAGGTAGGCATCAAAAATGGTCTTTGTGAAGTCATAATTTGTGTCACATGCACTGCAGTCATCTCTTTTTGCTGCTGTAACAGCCCATCCAACATTATACTCAGATTTAAAATCAATAGATCCATCGCTATTTGAATCATTGTAAGGACCTGACTTCCTGTCGACATCATCACTGTACCCAGTGTTATAATCTAAAGCAGCTCCAAAGTACCCAAAAGATTCATCCCAATGATGCTCCATTGCTGTGTAGTTAGCATCCCCACTTTGCATTGAATTATCATCATTTGGAATTTTGCTCATATACTTAGAGGTAGCTTGCCAGTATGAAACAGCTCCCCATAATGTTTTTTGAACCATTTGGTCTAAACGTATACCGGCAAAATCGCCTGTAGTAGGAGTCTTTCCATTGGTAACTAATTCAGTGACCATCTCGCCGATAAGAGTACCAGCGTCTTTGTTGTATCCAGGAAGGACATAACCTTCTACGGCTGCTAGCCTATCGTTTAAATGACTAGTAGATATATCATGGTATTTTGTCTGCACAGTTGACATATCGCCAGCTGAGGATAAAATAGCTTGATTAGCATTATCATTAGCCATCATGCTTAGTAATGTTGTAGCATCTCCACCTCCAGCATCAGCACCCATTTGAGTTTTGATATCATTAATGAGAAGATTTCTCACTACTTGACCTGAATAAGAAACGCTGCTTTCCCCACTACTGAACCTACTCTCAAATGAGTACTCAGTAGGGGTATCAATTAATGCTGTTCCATCATCATCATTGTCATCGTCAGAACTACATCCGACAATCACAAAGAGCATTAATGATGAAAGAAACATTAAACTGTTCTTTAGTTTCATTTTACTTTCTCCTTTTTTGTTATTGAGTCTTATTCTCATTTATTATGAAAAATTTTTTAAATTATTTATTGTTTGTTAGCATGAGATAAAAAATTAGAAGTTATATTCGAGACCGATATTGATCTGCCGTCTTGGGCCAATAATAATTCCAGAGCTTAGCCCAGCCTCTTTTTGACCAGGGTTTGAATGCAACCTAGAACCTATATAACTTTCATCGGTTATATTTTTCCCTGATAAGTATAAATTAGTTTTCTGATTGAACTTATAGTTTGTGCTCAAATTTAAAATGGCATATTCTGGGACAGGGCCTTGAATTCCAATATTGTCTGTTCTTTTGATATTTTCAAAATCAGTGTAAACCTCACTTACATATTTAACATCTAACCTAATTGAGGCTTTCTCACCAAAATTTTTATATATCCCAGCTAAAAATGTGTGGGCAGGAGCGTACGGAAGCTCCTTCCCTTCAATACTTACTTGAGAGCCTACAGAACCTGAAACGTTTGATATTATCTCTCCCTCTATTACTTCTGTGTGTAGAAAAGAATATGTGACATCTATATTTGGTAAAAACTTATTTAAATTGCTTAAGCCTAAACTAGTTCTCGTTTCAATACCCATAGTATTTACTTTACCTAGGTTTTTAAATGCAGTTCCCCTCCCTGCAGCAACTAAGTCTTCAATGGATACATGGTATCCAGAAAACTCAAAATCAATAAAAGAAATTTTTCCTCTAATGCCAATTTCTTTATTCCAGCTTTTTTCTGCCTTCAAGTCTAACCCACCACTTTCGACATTTTCCCCAAAATTCAAAATTTTAAGCGCTCCACTGGAAGGAGGAGTAAAACCTCGGTGTACACCCCCAAATAAGCTTAAACCGCTTATATCGCCTATAAAACCAATGCCAGGAAGTATAACTGAAGTTGTTTTGTCTAAATATGTTGAACCAGCAAGGCGGTCTACCCGCTCCTGCTCAAAAAGCTCAAACCTTACTCCAGGCCTTATGCTAAAATTTTTGAGATCGATCGATTCAGTAATGAATCCACTAAATGCCATAGTTTCATAATGATGACTTTGACCAACGATCGTAGGCGTTTCATCCTCAGATGAAGCTGGGATATAATAAACACCGTCTCTGCTATCTGGTGCATCGCCCTGCTTTTTATCATCGATAAAACGCTCCCAATACATTCTGCCACCAATTTCTAAAGTAGAATTATATCCATAGAGGTTATGTTTTAGCGAATATGACTGTTCGTATCCAGCAACATAGAATGTTCTTAGAATTCCAAAACTGTCTTGCCCATTACCGGTTCTTACTAGATCAAATGGACTGTAATAAGGAGCCGAAGAGGGATTATCTTCACCAAGATCGGAGGCCAAAATAAAAATATCATTCTCTCTCCACCACCTTCTATCAAAATAGCTAGTATATAAAGTAGTGTTTTTCGATAAGACAGAGCTTAATCTTTCAGATTGTATTATGTCGAGAGAAGCTCTAAAGATCTTAAAATTATCATTCTCTTTTGGATTAAATTTGGGATCATTTTCGAAAGACCACTTTGTTAAACCAGTATACGTTGCATTTGAGTTTTCGTAATTAAGATTCGATTTAAGATAAATATTTTTATTTAAAGAAGGTAAAAAATTAAGTTTAATTGTGCTATTTAGTTGTTCAAAGCCATTATTTTGCCTGAATCCATCCCCTTTTTTGTACAAAAGCTGTATTTCTGGCTTGAGCTTTTGATTCTTAGAGCCACCTACTTCAGCAAATAAACTAACAAATCCATTCTCGCCTGCTGTCATTTTTAAAGACCCACCAAATTCATTTCTCGGTCTTCTGGTAAAATAGTTTATTACTCCACCCATTGTTTGCGGTCCAAAATTAATTGCTCCACTTCCTTTAATCACCTCAAGTCTATCTATTCTTTCAGCTGGAGGGTTATAGTACATATTTGGATATACATATAAAGCAGGTTGAATTGGTACACCATCCTCTAGGATAAGTACCCTTGAACTACGCCTAGGGTTTAATCCCCTAACACTAATACTGATCCTTGAGTTACCTATGCCATCATCAGCATATCCATTAATTCCAGGTATATGCTCTAACATTTCCTGAGTCCCTATAGGATTTACGAGTTTTATCGTTTGCATATCCATTACTGTCGCTGATCCAGGTAATTTCTGGTATGGAGCACTTGCATCGCTGATAATTTCTAAACGACTCATTGCAATAGGCTGTATTTCTAGTACTGCATCTACTTTATAAGACTTACCTGACTCGATTGCAACATCGTCACGGTAATCTTCAAAACCTATAAAACTAATACTGATTTTATATCTACCATCCTCAATTTCATCGATATTAAACCTCCCGTCATCATCAGTAGTGGCACCATATTTAATATTATTATCGCCTTTAAGCTCAACATTGGCTCCCTTTAAGGGCCTACCCTCACTTTTATTAATAACAGAGCCAGTTACGCTATTTTGATCTTCCTCCGCAAGGATAAAAGAGGTAAGTAAAATGATAAGTAGAGAAGTTTTGAAATAAAATTTTATCATGAGATTATCTTAAAATATTTCTGGATTATCCTCAATTATATCTAATTCTTCGCCCTCATTGAGTATTAGCAATCCATAACTTCCTCCATCATCACTAGAATCAGTTTGTGGAGCAAGTAAAGGATCATCTTCACAGCTAATAAATATTATGAAGAGAACACTCGTTGTTAGATAGGAAATTATATTTTTTATTTTCTTCATGACGCGGTCTTTTTCCACGCAAATCCTAAACCGGCAACTGCCAAAACCCACGCAATTAATTCAATGATACTTGGGTCCCCATTATAACCAAATAAACCCTTCATCAGGCCGCCAATGGCCCCTTTATCATGAAAAACCGGGTAGGTGCCATCAATATTTTGAGATGGGTTTAAATCCCATACCCTAGAAGCCCATTTTTCTGCCTTGCTAGAAATCTTTTCAATGTCTTTTCCAGGCTCTATGGAAAATATTTTAGTGTCACCATTCATTCTTGTTGCTGTTAGGCTAGTTTCATTATTGACGACCTTACCTCCATAATATGGAATCACTTTCGCTGACTCAAGCTCATGTACACCGTAAGTGAACATGCCAGCCGCTACAAAAATGAGGATCACAGATGTCACATTAAAGAATGTTTTCAAAGGCACTTTTCTTCCCTGGATAAAAATCATAAATGACAAACCAAGACCTAAGCCTGCTCCAACTAAAGAAAGAGCGATATTTAACCCGCCCTCTTTTATGATAATCCCGTATAAAAAAAGGATAGTTTCAATACCCTCTCTAAAAACAGAAACAAATGCAAGGGCAAATATTCCATATCCAACATTTTCTCCTGACAAAGCATCGTTAGCTTTCTCTTTCAATTCATCTGCAATATTTCTGTTTTTTGCCATCCAGACAATCATAGAACCAAGTATTGCTGCAGCAACGATCATTATAATCCCTTCAAATAATTTTCCTGCGCGCCCCTCAAACCCATCTGCAAATATCTGAAATATAAAAGAGCCTATAATGCTGGCAACTATGGCTGCCGTAACACCTTGCCATAGTTTTGATATTGCTGCTTTTTGTTCAGTTTTTTTTAAATAGGTATACAGTATACCTACTATTAGAGATCCTTCAAGTACTTCTCTGAATACTATAATTAATTCCGCCATATGTTTTTATTTGTTTAAAGCGAATAGGCTCAAGACTTTGGAAGGAACCAGTTCTTGGAGTTTAGATTATAATTCAAAAGATTTTGAGCCTATATTCGCTTAATTTTGGTTAAAATTTGTTCAATTATTAATGTTATTGAGATTCAATCGCAATAAAATTAACCAATTAAATGCTATATACCAAAAGAAAAAAACATTTTACAATGTTTAAATGATTTTTATATGATGATTACGCTATTTTGATATTTTGGATGTGTAAAAAGCCAATCCTGTTAAACCTAATATTATAATAACTGCAGGAACTGGGGGG
>JAYPLH010000113.1:0-6408 GCA_038365355.1 Fidelibacterota bacterium | reverse complement strand
GTATAGAATATTTAGGCTCCTTCAAAGATGATTCTTATAACGGTGAAGGGACTTATAAAACTGCGATAGGTGATTATTATAACGGTGATTGGAAACTGGGTAAAAAAGAAGGAGATGGAATTTATGTCTCATCTATTGGTGACAGGTATGAAGGATCTTGGAAGAATGACATGAAGCATGATTATGGAAAATATGAATTTGCTGATGGTGATAGATATGAGGGTTTTTGGAAAAATGGTAAAATTATCGGAAAGGGTATATATGAATTTGCGAATGGTGGTAGGTGTGAAGGAAATTTTTTGGATGGGAAATTGAATGGAGACGGTTTGTTTCACTTCTCAAATGGAGATAAATATAAAGGTGCTTTCAAAAATGGAAAAAGGGAAGGTTTTGGTGTTTTTACATTAACTGATGGAGGAAAATATTCCGGAGAGTGGAATAATGATAAAATTAGTGGACAAGGTACATATGAGTTTTCTAATGGGAATACGTATGAAGGGATGTTTGATGATGGTGTTATGGATGGCCAAGGGAGTTTTTCATTTAACAATGGAAACTTATATATCGGAGAGTTTAAGGAAGGTAAGAGACATGGCCTTGGAGTTTTCACCTATAAAAATGGCAATAAGTATGTTGGTGACTTTCTTGATGGTAATATGCATGGTCAAGGGACTTTTACTTATCCAAATGGTGATAAACGAGTTGGTGTGTGGGAATATGGAAAGCCGGTTGAATAATTTTATTTAAAATGCAAAGAATAAAATTTTTTTATTCAATATTTCTATTAATACTATTTATAAATTGTTTTGGATTAAAGGTTCAAAAGGATGATATTGTTCCTAATGATTGGAAGGGAAAATCTATTCAGATAGCAAACCTCGAGGATTTTTATAAAAGAAAACACCGTTTTAATAAGGTTTTTTCTAAATTTTCTTCAAAACGATTTATCCCATATTACAGATTTATCGATAAAACCTACAATATTGCAGGTTCATTCAATCAAGGGGATGAAATTTATATTATCATAAAAGATAAAAATGGTAAATACTTCAAAATATCTCAAAGAAGTAAAAATTATAATAATGATAACGTACCAAGTTTTATAGTTTTTGAAGAAACTTTGGAAAATGCAAAGCTACTTATTGATACAAAAATATGGTTGAATAATGTATGGGATGAAGAGAACTTTATTTCGAAATTTCCAAATGCCTTTCATCCTTTCCAAAGTGTTGAAGTCAAAGATGTTATTTGTTTCCAAAACTCTGATAATGGACATCCAATATGGTTGAAGGTCATAACTGAAAAGGGAGAGGATGCCATTGTAAGATATAACCATCAAGGAGAAAGAGTAGGCATCAAAGATCATTATTTCACAAGTGATCCCTTACCTTTTGAATGGGGAATTAAAATTCTTGAAAATATCAAAAATAGAAAAGCGGATATTGGTATGTCTTCTAAGCAGGTGCTGATAGCTATTGGTTACCCAGATGAAATTAATAGTACTTCAAGTCGTCATGGGGTAAGTGAGCAGTGGATATATTTTTTATCAAAGAAAAAAATCTATTATCAATTTGAATATGATAAATTAGTTTATATCAATTATTGAAATAATTTAAAATAAGAAACATTTTGCTTCCCTTTATATAAATGATACGAATAAAAACATATTTTTTTTATTTCATGATATTCTATCATTCTTTTGGAATCTCAAAAAATTATTATGAAAAATTTGAAGAGGCTCTTCAGCTATACAAGGAAGAACGTTTTAGGTTAGCAGAAAAAAAATTTCGAAGTATTCTTGAAAAGGAAAAGGATCATAGAGATCCAGCTTCTCAACTTTTTATAGCAAAATCTCAAGTCCGACAGGGCTTATGGGGTGAAGCTAGGAAAACTTGTAAAACTATTTTAGCTAAATACAAAAACTCACCCTATGAAGTAAATATTTATATACTTTTAGGTGATTGTGCATTTAATGAAGGAAAAATAACTTCAGCGTTCCAAAATTATTTAAAAGCTCGAAAACTAATTGATAACTTGGCTTATAAGAATGAAGTCGATCAAAGATTGTATAATTGTATTGGGCTAGGGTTATCTGAAGAAAAAATTGAAAGTATGTTGTTTCGAGAAAGGAATAATTTTAATCGCGCGATAATTAATTTAGCAAGGTGCTATCAGTCATGGCTTAATGGTAATAATTATAATATGAAATCAATGATTAAAGAGATTGATACCTACTTTTTACCAGGAAAATTTTCAAATATTTTTGGAGAATTAAAAAAATCTTTAGGTCAAATTTCGACACAACCTACCACTTTTGGAGTAATGATTCCTTTATCTGGTTTTAATAAAAAATTAGGCGAGAGTTACTTATTAGGACTCGCAGAATCATTTCGATCATCTAATATTCGTTTTATAATATATGATAGCAAAGGATTAGGTGCTAATGCTATTAAAATTGCTAAAAATTTATATGGAAATAGTTTAATTTCAGGTATCCTTGGCCCATTAACTAGTGATGAAGTTTTTGCTCTGTCTGGGTCGATGCTTGAAATTCCAATCTTAATTCCTAAACTTACTCCATCCAATATTCCAGCTTTAAATGAAAATTTATTCTTTCTTTCACCTTCTATGAAAACATTAGCAGAAAAAACTGCTCAATTAATGATAAATGAGTTAGGATATACTTCAATAGCTATTCTATCTCCTGGGTATGGTGAAAATAAATTAAGCGCTGATTACTTTATAAAAGAATGCCATCAACTTGGTGTTGATCCTGTTGCAATTGAATGGTACGTTGAGACCCCTTTAGACTTATCTAGACAGTTAAATAGTATAAGGCAAAAGGCTTGGCAATTAATTCCTAATGAGGATATTCAAAAGGATATGATTAATCTAGAAATTGATAGCTTAGATGCTTTGTTTGATGTAGATGTACAGGATTTTTTTTCTTTACCGAGCGATGATAAAGAGAAAATGGATAAAACAGATTCTTCAAAGGTAGAATTAGAAACGATCCAAGCCTTATATATTCCAATTGGAGTAGATGAACTAACATATGTTGGAACTCAGTTACCATTTTATAACCTAAAAACAGATATTTTTGGAAATCAGAATTGGTTAAATATGAAATTATTAAACCAAAAAGTAATCGGTCCTCATGTTCAAGGTCTTCGCGTAGTATCAGATCTTGCATCGACTATTATTAATGAAGAAGATGATTCAAATATAAATTATTATAATATGGGTTATGAGCACGTAAGTTTTTTGGAAGAAGTATTAAGAAATAGCTTTTTTAATAGAAAACAATTAGCACAAAAATTGAGAAATCAAAAAGGATATTTTAGTGTTAACACGACTATTGGATTTACTGGACCAAAAAAAAATGAAAACGGGTCAGTTCAAGTACTTCAGTATCAAAATCAAGAGATAACAGTAATTGGCACATTTGAGGGGAAATCGTATCGAAAAAATATTCCTTAAATCTTAGTTCCTATGCTGAAAAAAATAAATAATGAATCTATAAAAATAAATTTTTTTTCAAAAAAATTTTTTGTCCGAAAAAATATAGATGAAATAGATTTTTCTTTATTAAAAGAGTATGATCAAAAACAATTTCTTATTCCAAAACAAACTCACTCAAAAAACATAGTTTTCTCCAATAGTTCTGGACAAATCGATAACTGTGATGGAGTTTTTACTTCCAACCCAAGAGTTGTTTGCGTGATAAAAGTGGCGGATTGTATGCCTATTTTTTTTGCTCATCAATCTAGCACCTTTTATGGAGTTGTTCATGCTGGATGGAAAGGTTTGACAAAAGGTATTTTGAAAGGCATCCCAACTTTTTTCACAGGACATAAACTTAAACTTAATGAAATTGATATTTACATAGGTCCATCAATCCAAAAGTGTTGTTTTGAGGTTTCTAAGGATATAATTGATAAATTTCCTTTATGGTCTATAAGACCAAAAAGTTCAGGGAAATTCATGGTCAATCTTCAAAAGATTGCTTTTGAAGAATTAAGATCGATTGGTTTTGATAGAAAAAGAATAAAAATTAATAATGATTGCTCATTTTGTAAAAAAAATGAATATTATTCTTACAGAAGGGATGGGGAAAAGACCGGACGAATGATAGGAGTTATAACTAGTGAGGTATGATGTATGACTTTAATTGAAGCAATCATTTTAGGTATTGTTCAAGGGTTAACTGAATTTTTGCCTATAAGTAGCTCTGGGCATTTAGTTTTGGCGCAATATCTTTTAGAAATTGATGAGAATGGTAATGAGTTCGAAATATTGGTTCATATTGGAACTCTTGCGAGTATTTTAGTAGTATTCTCAAATGATATAAAACTATTATTTTTGGATTTAAAAACAAAAAAAAACCAATCATATATTTTTTTTCTATTTCTTGCAAGCCTTCCAGCAGCTATAGCGGGAATATGGTTTAAAGATTATTTTGAATTATTTTTTGATGATTATTTCATTGTAAGCAAAGCATTATTATTTACAGGTTTAATTTTAATTTCATCCTATTTTTTTAAATCAGGAAATAGAAAACACAATATCATTTCATCAATATTAATTGGCTTTTTTCAAGCTTTGGCAATTACTCCAGGTATTTCTCGAAGTGGAATGACTATCTCCTGCGCTTTATTCATGGGAATTAATGCAAAAGATGCGGCAAAATTTTCATTTTTGATGGCTATACCAGTAATTAGTGGAGCAGGTTTTTTAACTTTTATAGATTCTTATAACAATTTTTCTATTCCAATATCAATAGGTTTAGCTGCATTACTTAGCTCATTCTTAGTTGGTGTTATAGCTTTAAAATGGCTTTTGAACTGGCTTGGAAAAGGAAAATTTCATTACTTTGGAATCTATTGTATTTTACTAGGCTTAATTATGATGTTTAACTAGAATGAGTTCAATTGGTTTAATATTTATTTTATATCTAACTCTTCTTCTAGGAATTGGAATCAGAACATTTAGATATAATAAAACTCAGGAAGATTACTTATTGGCAGGTAGGTCATTAGGTCCATGGGTCACTGCTTTTTCAGAAAGGGCATCAGGCGAATCAGCTTGGCTATTATTAGCTTTACCAGGTGCAGCCATAGTAATAGGTCTTGGAGAGTTTTGGTCAGTAATTGGTATTATAATAGGAATAGTTTCTTCATGGCTTCTTATTGCAAAAAAAATTAGACAAGAAACTGAAAAATATAATGCTCTTACTATACCTGATTATTTTCATAAAAAATATAAAGATAATTCCAACATAATTAGGTTGTTTTCAACAGCCATAATAGCTTTTTTCTTTCTTTTCTACGTGTCTGCTCAGTTTCATGCTTCAGGAAAAGTGTTAAATACACTTTTTAATATTGATCAGGTTAATGGAATTGTTATTGGTGCTACAATAATTATATTATATACTTTGATGGGTGGATTCTATGCTGTTGCCTGGACAGATTTTATTCAAGGCATCCTTATGATTTCAACTTTGACAATTTTGCCACTTGTTGGTTTTTTTGAGATCTACAACAATAATATTTCAATTTTTCAAGTGTTAGAATCTGCTTCTGTTGTATTTGGGAATGATAACTCTTCCTTTTTGAGGGGTAGTGATGGTATTTTAGCATTCGTTACAGTTTTAGGTGGCCTTAGTTGGGGGTTAGGGTATCTAGGTCAGCCACATTTAATAATTAGATATATGGCTATTAGAGACGCAAAAGATATAAAAGTTGCTAGGAACATAGCTATCGCCTGGGCAATTCCAGGAGTTTTTGGGTCATTTATGGTAGGAATTATATCCTTATCTTATTTTGGTCCTGATTATTTTCAAATCAATGATCCTGAAAAATCTATGCCATTGTTAGCTACCGCATTATTGCATCCCGTTTTAGCTGGATTGTTTATTTCAGGAGCTGTTGCTGCGATGATGTCAACTGCTGATTCTCAATTATTAGTATCAACCTCTGCGATAACAGAAGACTTTTTCCATCAATATTTGAAAAAAGACTTGTCAGAAAAAAACCTTCTTTTGTTAAATAGAATTATGATATTAATCCTTGGTCTTATTGCATTTGGAATTGCAATATACTCTCAAATTGTTGGTAATAATATTTTCAGTGTGGTTAGTTATGCATGGAGTGGATTAGGATCAGCATTTGGACCAGCATTAATTATGACATTATGGTGGTCAAAAACAACTCGTAAAGGCGTGATAGCTGGGATGCTTGTTGGCTTTATTACAACTATTTTTTGGTCTAATATTCCAGATTTAAAGGGAATTATCACCGAGAGAGTTACAAGCTTTGTTTTCTCTCTGGTGGCGGTTTATTGTGTTAGTATTATAGATAAAAATGAAAGTTAAAGAAGCTTTAAAATCTATTTCTTTAGAAACAACAC
>JAYPLH010000112.1:0-6455 GCA_038365355.1 Fidelibacterota bacterium | reverse complement strand
TCATTTAAAACTGATAGAGTTTTATCTCCATTATCATAAGATTTAAAAATATTTTCAGCTTTGAGAATTACTTCGCCCATTGTAGTGCTTTTGTTAGTTTTAAATAAGCAATTTTTTTTGCTGCAAAATATGAAGAAATAATAACAAAACTCGAGACCATTACGCAAACTAGGAAACAGTCGGTAATGCTGATTTTCATAGGCAAAAAGTCAATAAAATATATTTTTGAAGGTAGTGGAATGAATGAAAATACATTTTGAAAAAAGATAATTGATAATGCTATACAAAATCCAAAAAAAGCACCTTTTATAGCTGTTTTCATTCCTAAAAAGACCACAATAGTCATAAGTTCTTTCTTTGGAGCACCAAGCACCCTGACCATTCCAAATTCCTTCATTTTCCTTATAGATAATAGAATAAGGCTTGATGAAAGATTGAAGGAAGATACTAAAAAAATTAACCCCAAAATAATAATTGCAGCTATACGTTCCATTTTCATTGCTTCAACAAGAGATTTGTTTTTTTCTTGCCAAGATTTAATTATTACATTGTCTCCAACCAGTTTATTTAATTTTAATTTCGTAAAATGAATGTCTTTTTGATTATAAACTTTAATGTCATACCCATCTATTTTTTTTTTCCTTTTAAAAAGATTTTTCCCATCATTTAATGTCATAAAAACATAAGAGTCATCATAGTTCAATACTTTTGTAGAAAAAACTCCTGAGATTTTCATCTTCTTCATAGGTGGAAAACCAATACCATAAACCTGGTCAATAGGACTAAATAAGGTGATTTCATCATTTATATCTTTTCCAAGTTGTTTTGCTAATCCTTGACCAATTAATACATGACCATCTTTGAGTCTATCCCCTTTAAGTGATATCTCATAAAGGTCATCCATTAGGCTCTCATCTATAGCTTTAATGAAAACTATCGAATTATCCTGACTTCCTTTAATTACACCCTTCCTCTCAATATACGGCATAGCTACTTCTATTTCTGAAATATCTGAAAAATATTCAGCTGATAGGGGATCAGGTACATTTAAATCACCATCGAATCCTCGCAACCTCTCATGTACTATACTTTCAAATCCATTCATAACTGATAGAGCAATAATCATTGCAAAACATCCCACCCCCATTCCGATCATTGAATAAATACTAGTATCAAATCCTAATTTATTTGAAGAATAATAAAATCTGTTTACTATTACCTTTTTCCAATTCATTCGTAACGTAAAACTTGAGCAGGACTTAAATTTTTGAAAGATCTAGTGGAAAACCAAGATACTATAATTGATAAAAAACTAACTAAAATGAGAATGATCAAATATTTACCTATATCAAAAGAAAAAGGTAGTTGATCCATGAAGTATATTTCAGATGGAATTTTAAATAAGCTAAACTTTACCTGGATGCTAATCAACATAATAGAAAACACCCCTCCAATTAAAGCGCCTAAAATTCCAATAATACCACCTTGCAACATAAAAACTGTTCTAATATTGGTAATATCCATACCTTGCGACAATAAAATAGTAATAGGCCCATTTTTTTCAATAATTATCATAGCTATTGCAGCAAAAAGATTAATTAGACCAACAAAAGTAATCAAACCAAACATAATGTAAGCGGGCCATTGTTGAACCAGCATCCATTCGAATAATAATGCATGCCTTTCTTTCCAAGTTTCATAATAAAAGGGATATGGAACATCAATCGATGAATTTTGATTATTTTCAATAATCAACCCCGTAAACTCATTAAAATCAAAATCGAGCAATGATTGGGCTTTTTTTAGACCGATGTATGCAATATTCTTATCATATTCCTGCAGACCAGAATAAAAGATATTATAAACCTCAAATGAGTACATTTTTGAAGATAATAAAGATAAATCTGATTTTGAATAACTCTGCAAAAATATTCTATCTCCTATTTTGGCTCCTAAACTTGATGCTAAGCTTTCTCCTAATACTATTTGATTATTTTCTACAAAATTTGAATCTTTATCATTCGTCAGGTTAGGATATTGACTAATTCCTTCTATTATAACTCCATCAAGATTCTTACCTTTGCGGATCATGCATGCTCCCCTTACATATGGATTAACTTTATAATTTGAATTCTTAAAGATAGGTTCTAAAAGTTCATGGTCAATAAGAACTGGTCTATTAAGAAAATGTTTAAGCCTTCCAGGACCTTCTAATCTTGATAGTTTGTCAGAAACTACCTCTTTAAAACCACCAATTATACTTATTGTTAACATCAATGCTGCAACTCCAATTGAAAGACCAGTTATTGTTAACCAACTTGCATAACTAGAATAGCTACTTTTTTTTAGATTAAAAATAAAACGAATTGCTAGTCTAATATTTAACAAAATAATCAGTCAATTTCTGATCTTAAAGCAGGAAATAATATAACATCTTTTATTGAAGCGGTCTCGGTAAGCAACATTACAAGGCGATCTATGCCAATCCCAACGCCTCCAGTGGGAGGCATTCCACATTCCATCGCCTGGATGAAATTCTCATCAAGATTCTGTGCCTCCTCATCACCTTGTTTTTTAAAAGAAGACTGTTCTTCTAATCGCTTCCTTTGATCAATAGGATCGTTTAATTCAGAAAAAGAGTTTGCAAACTCGTCTCCTCCAATAAATAATTCAAACCTTTCAACTAAATTTGGATCACCACTTCTATGCATTTTAGCAAGTGGAGAAATCACCTTAGGATAATCAATTACAAATGTAGGTTGGGTCAATGTTGGCTCAACCAGTTCTCCCATAAGGGCATCAAGTATTTGTCCAATATTTGCATCTGTACTAATCTGAATTTCTTTTTCTTTACATATCTTTTTAAGCTTCCTTTCGGATAGATCATTTACATTTACTCCTAATTTATCTGATAACAATTCTGAAAATGTTTTCTTTTTAAATGGTTTATTTAAGTTAATCTCGTTGTTATTGAAAGAAACTTCTAAAGCATCAATTTTCTTAGCAATATTTCTTATTAAACTTTCAACTAGCTTCATGCAATCTTCATAATCTGCATAAGCCCAATAAAATTCAAGCATTGTAAATTCTGGATTATGATTTCGATCCATTCCTTCATTCCGAAAATCTTTACCGATCTCGTAAACCCGATCTAAACCGCCAATGATTAAACGTTTTAGGTATAATTCATCTGCAATACGCATATATAATTTTTGATCTAACGTATTATGATGTGTTATAAAAGGTCTAGCATTTGCTCCACCATAAATTGGCTGCAAGACAGGAGTCTCAACCTCTAGAAACTTGTGCTCATCCAAAAAAGTTCTTACAAATTGAATTATTTTAGTTCTCTTTATAAAAATATTTTTCACTTCTGGATTTAATAAAAGATCTAAATGTCGATTTCTATATCGCTGCTCCTTATCAGAAAATGAATCATATTTAACTCCATCTTTTTCTTTAACTATTGGAAGAGGGCGAATACTTTTTGCTAGAAGAGTAAGTTCAGAAGTTCGAATAGATATTTCACCTGTTTTAGTCTTAAAAACTTGACCACTCACTCCAACAAAATCCCCAATATCAAATAATTTAAAATTTCCATAGGACTTCTCACCAATATCATCTTTTTTTATAAAAACTTGAATCGAGCCTTCATTATCAATAATTCTAAAGAATGAGGCTTTACCCATTCTTCTAATAGCCATAATTCTCCCAGCTACTACGACATCTTTACCTTCCAATTTTTCGAAATTAATTTTAATTGATTCACTAAAATGTGTAGGAGTGAAATTTGAAGGGTATGGATTTACTCCATTTTTTTGTAAATCATTAAGCTTTTCTTTCCTAAAATTAATGATTTGCTTTAAACTTTTTTGTTCTGCAGACATAATTAAACCTATTATTTAATTTATATTTTTCTAATTGTACTAAGTAAATACGACCTAATAAATGAATTTAAATTACCATCCATAACGGCCTGAGTATTCCCATTTTCTTCTTTAGTCCTATGATCTTTAACCATTTGATATGGATGGAAAACATAAGACCTTATTTGGCTACCCCAACCAATCTCCATTTTTTCATCTTCAAATTTTTTGTTTTTTTCTTTTTCTTTTTCTAACTCTACTTGATATAATCTGGCCTTAAGAATTTTCATAGCTTGATTTTTATTTTTATGTTGTGACCGTTCATTCTGACATTGACTTACAATACCTGAAGGAATATGAGTTATTCTTACAGCTGAATCTGTTTTGTTTACATGCTGTCCTCCCGCACCACTTGCTCGATAAGTATCGATTCGTAAATCCGAGGGATTAATTTCTATATTTATATCTTCATCTACTGCAGGATAAACAAATACTGATGCGAAAGATGTGTGGCGTCGATTATTAGTATCAAATGGAGAAAGTCTGACCATCCTATGAACACCAGCTTCAGCCTTTAATAAACCAAAAGCATAGTCTCCATTGACTTCAAAGGTAATATCTTTTACACCTGCCTCTTCACCTGGCTGAAAATCTAAGATTTCAAATTTAAGGTCCTCTTTTTCTATCCATCTTTTATACATTCGAAAAAGCATTTGAGCCCAATCTTGGCTCTCAGTTCCTCCTGCTCCAGGATGAATAGAAACAATAGCATTTTGTTCATCTTCAGGGCGTCCCAAAATTAATTTTATTTCCAAATCATCAATAATATCTTTATAGGCTTTTAATTCAATTCTGATCTCATCTATCTCGACCTCTCCAATTTCAGCAAATTCAAATAATACTTTCATATCGTTGTATCGTCTATCGAGATCTTCCCACAATGCTATTTTTTTTTCAATTCTGGAAATTTTTTTTAAAGTTTTGGAAGCATTTTGATTATCGGTCCAAAATTTAGGATCTGCGGATTTTTGTTTTAACTTATCTAATTCTTTTAACCAACTATCAAAGTCAAAGATACCTCCTTATTTCTTTAACTTTCTGTTTAGCGAGGTTAAATTGCTCTTTAATGGTGCTTAACTCCATAGTAAAATTTAAGGAGGTAGTTTAAATAAGAAATGAAATATTAGTCTCCTGAAGATATAAAAAGTCTATCATTAAGGTATCTTCTTAATTCCATCTCATCAATATCTAAGGAGGTAAACCGCCCATTTTCTGCTATTGAAATCGTGCCCCTTTCTTCAGATATTACCACAACTAAAGCATCAGATTCTTCTGTAATGCCAAGAGCTGCACGATGCCTAGTACCCATTTCTGGTGATACCATCTGACTCTCAGTTAACGGTAAAATACATCCAGCAGCTTCAATTAATGTATTTTGCAAAATTACAGCTCCATCGTGCATTGAAGAATTTGGATTAAAGATTGACAATAATAAAGGCGTAGAAACTTCAGCTTTTAATTGTATCCCAGCTTCTTTGTAAGAACGAAGACCAGTTTCTCTTTGGATAACAATAAGTGCTCCCCATCTTTTTTCAGACATATTTAAGGATGCTTCCACAATCGACTCTAGGGAACGAGAAGTACCCATCCTAAAGATTGTCTGAAAAAATCTAGTCTGCCCTACATATATTAATAATCGACGAATTTCAGGCTGAAATAAAATAACAAATGCAACAACCCATACTGTTTGAAATTGATTTAATAACCAAGACATTGCCACCAAATCCAATGAATTGAAAATAAAAGAACTAATGAGGAGTATAATAAGCCCAATTAACATTTGACCTGCTCTTGTCTCTTTAAAATATTGGTATACTTTAAAAAAAATCCATGTGACCAAAACGATATCAATTATATCAATTATTGTAATTGTAAGAAATCCAACTTTAAACGTAGGCATTAAGCTGCCCTTATTAAATCAATGATTTTTGCAACTTTTCTTATTTGTTTTACATCATGTACTCGTACAATTTGCGCGCCCCTTAATATTCCTGCTGCAACTGCAGCTAGAGTACCTTCTAATCTAGATTCTGGCTCTTCGTTTAATGCAATTCCAATAAATGATTTTCTACTTGGTCCAATTAAAATTGGCAATTTAAATCCATTAAATTTTTCCAATTGATTAATCAATTTAAAATTATCTTTATAAGATTTTCCAAAACCTATACCTGGATCTAAAATAATTCGGTTTTTTTGAACCCCAAATTGGGTTGCATAACGTATCCTTTCTTCAAAAAAAGATATTATTTCCTCAATTAAATTATTATAAAAAGGAGCATCTTGCATAGTTTCGGGTTTCCCCTGCATATGCATAACTACCAACGGAACATCATACTTTGATACCACTTTAACCATATTATTATCAAAAGAAAGACCGCTAATATCATTTACAATATTTGCACCAGAAAGAATTGCTTGTTCTGCAACTTCAGATTTTGTAGTGTCAATAGAAATAACTACTTCAGGAAAATTAGAACGGATTTTAGAGATTAGGGGAATTGTTCTTTCTAATTCTTTTTCACATGATAT
>JAYPLH010000111.1:0-6462 GCA_038365355.1 Fidelibacterota bacterium | reverse complement strand
CATATGAAAAGTATGATCAAATTATTGTGGATGAGTTTATGTTTGGTGGTATGGAAAATATAACTCTGACCCACAATACAGATCGTACTATGTACGACGAAAATGCTGCACCAGATGTAAGTAGTGAGGGACTTGTAGCTCATGAGCTTGCACATCAGTGGTATGGGAATATGCTTACTACCAAGAACTGGGAAAATATTTGGCTCAATGAGGGGTTTGCAACTTTTCTTTCCAGGCTGTACCGACATAAGAAGTTTGGACATGATGAGGGAGAATATATAAGGTATGGTGAGATGAGAAGTTACTTTGGATCCAATAAAAGATGGGAGAGGCCGACGGTACACGATAAATATTATGTACCTATGGATTTATTTGATGGACATGTGTATGCTAAAGGTAGTCTGATCCTTTCCATGATGGAAGATGTATTAGGAAGTGATGCTTTTTGGAAAGCCGTTCAGCACTACACTAAAGAAAATCAGTATAAATGCGTGGAGACTCAAGATCTTAAAAAGTCTATTGAAGATGTAACTGGTCAAAATTTAGATTGGTTTTTTCGACAATGGCTTTATGAAGCTGGATACCCAAAGTATGATGTCAAATGGAATTATACACAGAGAAATCGATCGGTTAAAATAAAAATAAAACAAGTGCAAAATGGGAATCTGTTTAAGATGCCTGTTAAAATAAGAATAGATGAACAGGATCATATAGTTTGGGTTGAGGATAAAGAAATAGTTTTTGAAATCCCAGCACTCAAAAGACCGGAATTGGTAATTTTTAATTCTGGATTTATGATTCCATCTGAATTAACATTTCATAAATCTATTTCAGAGTGGGTTCTGCAGCTAGAAAAAGCTCCTCATATCTTAGATAGAATAGCAGCGATTAATGTACTTAAAGAAAAAAAAGGACGTAGGGTAGTAGAATTGGCATTGCTCAAAGCAGCCGAATCTGATCCGTTTTGGGGAGTACGAAGAGAGGCAGTTTATGCCTTGGCTGCCCACAAATCAAAAAAATATGCCAAAGAACTAATGTCTATATCAAAAGGGCAAGATAATAGAGTTCGAAGAGCTATTTGGTATGCTTTACGAAATTATAAAGAGGATGAGCAAGTGAGTACATTTCTTCAAGAAATTATTGAAAATGATAAAAAGTACTATAGTGTTAGTGATGCCTTTAGATCTCTTACAATTGTGGATTCATCTGCTGCAAAGAAAAAAGTAGATAATCTACTCAATAGAGATTCTCATACAGATGTAATCCGCAAGGCTGCAATCTCATATTATGGAACAGTAATGAATGATGAAAATTACAAAAAACTTAAAAAGTTATCTACCTATGGTGGAACAACTTGGGATGCTCGACCTGAAGCTATAAATCAACTTGGAAAATATGCTAAGAACAAGCCGGAAACTATAGATTTATTCATTGAATTTCTAAGTGATAATACGAGAAGTGTACGTCGAAATGCTGTCAGGCAAATTGGTAGATATGGTAAGAAAAAACATTTAGATGCGCTGGATGAATTGCTTGCAGAAGATCCAATATTAGAGAGAAATATTAGATATGCTAAAAAGAGTATTTTAAAACCATCAAATGAAATGAAAAATGATCAAGAAAAAGAAATTGAGGAACTAACTAAAAAATTAGATAATATTCGAAAATTGGTAAATTAATGGGTTACAATTGGTCTGTGTGGCTTCTACCACAAGCTAAGGATAATAAAATATTTACAGAGTATATTAGATTTTACTCTAAGCTATATGCTACTGATAGGTTTCTCCCACATGTGACTCTTTTCGGCAGAATGAATGTAAATCCTGAACTATTTTACTCATTTTTTAATAAAATTAAATCAGAGTCTGAAATTGATTATGTACAAACTTTGGAAATTGAAATTGGTGATCCCCCATGGAAGAGGATGTACATTCAACTATCTTTAAATAAAAATCTTATAGAATTACAAAAAAAGATATATAAAAAATTTAAGCGATATCGTAACTATGAATTTGATCCGCATGTTAGTTTAGCTTACGGAAATTTTACCCCAGATAAAAAGGATATTAGCTTAATTTTGCACCAAGAAATGATTAGTTTTTCATCCATAGCTATTGTGAATACACCTAATGAAATTAAAAATTGGAACATAATCCAAAAATTTGATTCCGTGAAAAGAACCTTATGAAAAATCCCTGTTTAGTAATTATTGATGTACAAGAAAAACTATTCCCTGTAATGAATGACCGTCAAACTTTGTTGAAAAACCTGATCATTTTGATTAAAGGTTTTCAGTTATTTAAATTGCCAGTGATAATTACGGAGCAGGTTCCAGAAAAGCTAGGCAATACAATTGAGGAGATAGCTTCTTTATTTGATAGAGTAGACCCGGTTGTTAAATCGTCCTTTTCTTGTCTTGGTGAGTCCAAATTTTTAGAAAGACTAGAAGTAACAAATGCGGATGAGATCATTCTAGCAGGCATTGAAAGCCATGTATGTGTTTATCAAACTTCACATGATTTAATGGAAAAGAGTAAACATGTTGAGGTTGTGGTAGATAGTATCTCATCTAGAAATACAAATAATCATGACACTGCTATTGCCAGAATGAAAATGGAGGGTGTATCTCTTACTTCTGTTGAAATGCTTCTTTTTTTTCTACAAAAAAGTGCTACTGGAGATACCTTCAGAAAATTGGTAAAATTGCTTAAATAAAAATGAAAGGAATTGGTATGAAAAATAGAATATTTATTTTGGTAATATTTTTTTCAGTTCTTATGATTGGATGTAATAATGCCTCTGAGGAAATGGTTATTAACACTCCAACTATACAATGTGGAATGTGTCAAAAAATAATTGAAGTTGGTTTGGCAAAGGTTGATGGGGTATCTAACCCAAGAGTTGATCTAAAAACAAAAAAGACAATTCTCCTTCATGATCCTGAAAAAACAAATAAGAAATCAATTGAAAAAATAGTATCTGAATTAGGGTATCAGGCAAATAACTTAAAAGCAAACCCAGACTCTTATGCTGATTTACCAGCCTGTTGTAAAATTGGTGGAATGGATAAGATGTAGCCTAAGAATATTTGAATAAAAATGCTTTCAAAAATAGTTAAAATGTGTAATTTTTCTTATTATATCTAGAATATGACTTCATGAAATTGTTAAAGTTATTAATATTATCTATCTTCTTAACGGGAGGATTTCCTCTTTCTGATTTAGCATCTTTGCAGGCTGAATCATCAGAACAGCAGAAGAAAAAGAGGAAAAAGAAGAAAAAGTCTAGTAAAAAATCATCTTCAAAGAAAAAGAAAAAGAAAAAGAAAAAATCATCTTCAAAGAAAAAGAAAAAGAAAAAGAAAAAGAAAAAAAGTGAAAATACTGGTCTAGAGGAGAGTGGTTCTACGGCGGAATCTATAGAATCTCCAAGTACTTCCAATAAGTCTAAACGTTCGAACTCAGCAGCTTATGCTGATGAATTATTTACTTTAACAGGGGAATTACAATCATCAAATAAGGAATTAGCTAGGGCTACTAGATATTTTAATGAACAAGATATTAAGCCAAAATCCGTTTCAGTGGATAATAAACCCTTTTTTACAACAGATGACTTTGAAAAAGAATCTAGGTTGAACCCGGATAATATATATATCCAAAGACAATTGGGTTTACACTATGAATCAAAGGGAGATTACGATTCAGCCAAGGAAGTATATTTAAGGGAAGTAAGTAAAAACCCTCAAAACCCAGACTCACATTATTTTCTTGGATCTCTTTATGCGAATCTTGGTGAAATGCAAAAAGCGAAATTTTCATTTGAAGAAGCTCTGTATCTAGACCCCAATCATGGAGCTACCATTGAAGCCATCTCCATGTTTATGGGTTCTCAAGAAGAAAAAGATCTAGGTAATGATTTATTGATGTATTCGTCAAAAAAGGCACCAGATGGTCCAGCAAAACATATCGCCAGTATTCGAGAAGCAATGGCAGGAAATAATTATATTGAGGCACTTAATTTATCTGAAGAAGCATCGCAGAAGTATCCAGAACAAACCGGTTTTGTTCAACTTATTGGTGAAAATCAACTAAAGCTAGGTAGGGTTGAAGAGGCAAAGAGATCTTTCCAAAGAGCAATTAAATTAGATCCTAAAGAGGTAAAACCTCATATCTCCCTTGCTGATTTATATTTTGAGCAAGGAAAATACGTTTATGCAGCATTGTCTTATAGTGACGCTGTTTACATAGATCCCGATAATAGTGATTACAGGTACATGCAGGGATTAAGTTATTTTAATGCTCAAGAATGGGGTAGAACGGCTTCTTCCTGGGAAGATTTATTGAATTATAGACCAAATGATCCCATGGTTAAATCATTATTACCTCAAGCATATTATATCATGGCCGTGGAATTTAATCGTGTTGGAAATCCATCAATGGGTCGCCAAGCATTTAAAAATGCATTATCTGTGAATAATAATCATTCTTCATGGCTTCCAGGAGCAATGGCTGTTCTTGGAAAATATTATCGTCAAAAAAATATGTACAACGAATCTCTTGTAGCATACCAAGAAGTGCTTGAGTTAACCCCTAATAATGCAGATGCTTACCGAGGAATGGGTATTACATATTGGGAAATGGATGAAAAACAGCTTGCACGCGCTTCTTGGGAACGAAGCCTTGAGATAAAACCTGATAATAATGAATCTAAAGGGTGGCTTATACTGTCTTCTCAAGGATCTTAGATTCTAATCTTCAATTTTTAATCACTCAAAAATCCTGATGCTACGGTTTATTTTTTATGGTATCTTAACTTTTGCAACTGCAAATAGCCAAGCATACTATGTAGGGGATTCTTTAGTCCAGGAAGGCGTTTATGCTTTCTATAATTATGATTTTGACAATTCAGTTGAGATATTAGATCAAGCAAAAAAAAAATATCCGGATCATCCAGGTGTCCATCTTATTTGGGCAGCCTCAAGGTGGGTAAGGTCTCAGGCAAATGATCCAGTTGAAGAGACTTATCGAGTTTTAGAGGCAGATTTAAGAGAAATAAAACCGGTATATGAAGAACTAGTACTGAAATATCCAAATGATCCAAATTATAAGTTATATCATGGTTCTTCAGTTGGTTTATCTGCACGGGTAAGTTTGGGGAAAAAAGAGTGGTTAAATACCTTGCTTCATTCTCATAAAGGATTCTCAATCATAAAAGGAATAGCTAGCCAATCAAACCAAATTGTTGATTTGCAGTTGCCAATAGGTATTGTTGAATATTACTCTGGTGTCAGCAATGTAATTTTACGTTGGACGATTGCATTGATGGGATTTGAACCTTCAGTAGAATCAGGGCTAGAAAAAATAATGCAGGCTGCAAATGAGGGAAAATGGTCATGGATTGAGGCAAAAGCAATTTTATGTAATCTATATCTTTGGGTAGAAGATGACCCATTTCTTTCTTTACCACATGCTAGGGAGCTAGCTTATAATTTTCCAGAAAATTATTGGTTTAATCTTTTATATTTGGAATCTCTTATTCGAACTAATATGTTAAATGATTCTTACAAAGTTATTGAAAAAATGGATGATTTACTTTTGAACTTAACTGATCGGCAGAAAGAATGGTATAAGCCTTACCTTTCTTACGAAATAGCTTTATTGCATTTTCACAAAAAGGAATACAAAGAATCTCTAAAAAATGTAAAAAAAACTATCAAAAATTATGCCGGAGAGCTTGACGTAATTTTAGGTAATGCCTACTTGCTAGAAGGAATGGCATACGATAAAATAAGTAAGCGTACAAAAGCTAAACAGAGCTATCGAAAATGTATAGAATTAAAAAATTTTTCTATTGCTATGAAAAAAGCTGAAAAATATTTAGCAAGACCATTTTCTGAAATCTAATGGAAATTTATTGTCCTAGCTTAACAACGTATCAAAGATTAAATACTAGATGCGTTAATGTTGGTGATGTAGGGGTAGGAGGAAAAAATCCAATCCGTATACAATCTATGACAACGACCAATACAATGGATACCGAAAATACAATTTCTCAATCAATTAGAATGATTGAAGCAGGGTGCGAAATTGTCCGAATCACTGCCCCAAGCATAAAAGAAGCAGAAAATTTAAAGAATATTAAAAAAGGACTTCGAAAGAGAGGATACAAAACTCCTCTAGTTGCAGATATTCATTTTACCCCAAATGCCGCAAAAATAGCTGCAAAAATTGTTGAAAAAGTTAGAATCAACCCGGGTAACTATGCAGACAGAAAAAACTTTAAGACTTATGAGTATACTGATAAGTCATATATAAATGAGTTGGAACGAATCAGAGAACGATTTATTCCATTAGTTAGGATATGCAAAGAGAATGGCACTTCAATGAGAATAGGAACCAATCATGGCTCTTTATCAGATCGTATTATGAGTAGATATGGAGATTCACCATTGGGAATGGTGGA
>JAYPLH010000110.1:5857-6479 GCA_038365355.1 Fidelibacterota bacterium | reverse complement strand
CCAGTCCGCGCCGAATGCATCTGATATCAATTTCATTTCATTCATAAAGGAAACTTTAGTGGCAAAAAAACAATTATTCATATATTTAATTAGTTCTGCAGTTGCAGTATTTGTTTCAATCACTGATATAAATTTTCCAAACCTCCAACGGTACATTTCAGCAACCCTAGCAGTATTATCAGGGTCGCCACCAAGAATGTATCTTGACTGATTTATAAAATCAAACTTTGCACTTCTTTCTGTTAAAAATTCAGGATTAAATACTAATTTTAGTTGGGGATATTTATTTTGAAAGTGTGCAGTAGAGCCAGGAGTCATTGTTGATCGAAGTAAAATAATATTATCTTTTTCAGATACATCATTTATAGATGAGAGAGCTTCATCTACTATATCTAAATTGACTGAACCATCAAGATTTGCTGGTGTCGGAACAGATAAAAAAATAAAATCTGAATCGTTTACAACTTGATCAAGCGAATGTAGAGACCTGCTTGGATCTTTGTCATAAACTTTTACCTCTGCGTTACAACCTGTATTTGCAGAGAACCCAAACTGTACAGCTCCACCAACGAACCCTCTACCAATAATTCCAATTTTCATTCTATCTCCTAATTATTTTGTC
>JAYPLH010000110.1:2328-5847 GCA_038365355.1 Fidelibacterota bacterium | reverse complement strand
AAAAATTTACAATCCTTTCAGATGCTTTACCATCCCACCCTTTTGGTAAGTTGTAGTTGGAATTTATATTAAAACCATAATTATTAAATGATTTAATTATACTTTCTCGATTTGGACTAACCAAACGATTTGTTCCATGGGAAATTGTAATTGGACGTTCGGTATTATTTCGCAAAGTGTAACATGGAATTTTTAGAACAGTAGATTCTTCTTGAATGCCTCCGCTGTCTGTAAAAATTACTTTTGCATTTTTCATTACATTTAGAAATTCTAAATAGGGGAGGGAATCCATAATCACTATATTTTTGCTTAAATTGATATTATTTGAATTAATATTATTTTTTGTTCTAGGGTGAATAGAGAAAAGTAATTTTATTGAATCTGCAATGTTAGATAAACCCTCTAAAATGTTCTTGAGATTTTCAATATTATCTACATTCGATGGTCTGTGCAAGGTTATGAGACCGTACTCTCCTTTTATAGGAACATTATTTCCTGAAATTTTTTTCAGACCAAAATGTAGGCTATCAATCATAAGATTACCGGAAAAAAATATTTTGCTATCAGAATGACCTTCTTTAATAAGATTTAATTCTCCACTTTTTTCGGTTACAAAGAAGTAGTCAGAAATAGAATCAGTAACAAGCCTATTAATTTCTTCAGGCATATTCCTATCATTACTCCTAAGTCCAGCTTCAATATGCGCCACTTCAATATGAAGTTTTTTGGCAACTATTGTACATGCCATTGTAGAGTTTACATCTCCGACAACTAGAACAAGATCTGGAATGCTTTGAACACACACTTCTTCAAATTTTTCCATTATTCTTGCAGTTTGAATGCTGTGAGAGCCAGAACCAACGTTTAAATTAAAATCAGGCTGAGGAATTTCTAAATCATTGAAAAATACTTCTGACATTTTTTTGTCATAATGTTGTCCCGTATGAACAAGAATTGTTTCAAAACCACCATTATTTTTTAAGGCTCTCATAAGAGGAGCAACTTTCATAAAATTTGGCCTTGCACCGACTACAATAAGCACTTTTTTCATTGAAACAAATTATATTATTGTAACATATAATTCTATGTTTTTATTTAATAAATTAATTTAAATGACTATTGACTTAGAATTTGATTTCTGTATAATTGATGAATATCAACATTTTCACCTTGAGACATATTTTGAAGCTTTAACGAAATGAAAGTCGATAAACATAATTGATCAATTTCTTTTGTTGTAGAAATACTGTTTGATTGAATTCTTTCAAAAAAAGTTTGAACAGCTTCAGCGTGCCCCTTGCCTTTTTTTATAAAATTAAAATCTAAAATATTTTTAGAAAATTTTCTCCAATTATTATTCTTTAAAGTTTTATTTGGGAGATTGATTATGATATTTTCCTTAGGCATAGAAGGCGGTAAATCATAACGATAATCAATATTCACTTTAGAACCATCTTCAAAATTCAATATGAAATTACCAGTATCTTGATAATGTTTTTCTCTTCTGACACACTCAACATTTTGGATTTTAGTATGTTTTAAAAGAGTTAATGATAAATCTACAAAGTGACAAAATTCACCAACAATTCTTCCTCCACATTTTTTTTGATTTAAAAGCCAATGATTTTGAGGTAGCTTACCAGCATTTATCCTCATCACTATATTTGCTCGATTGGATTTAATTTCTTTTATTGCATAATTTGTCCATGGAGCAAATGATCTATTGAATCCAACTGCATAATTAATTTTGTTTGAATGCATTCTCTTTCTGATATCAACTAGTTCATCAATTGAAATCACTAACGGTTTTTCAATCCAGGTTGGAATAGATAAATCAATAGATTGTTTTAATAATTCATAGTGAGTTTCATGAGGAGTAGAAATAAAAACAGCATCAATATCTTTATAAAATTCATTACTATTGGTAGTTATTTTATTAATATTAAATCTCTTCTTTGCAACAAATAATGGTAGACCTTCTCTTCCCAAAACACTATTTACATAACCAATTCTAGATTTATCAATTACGGAGAGCAATGTAGATAATGCAAAATTACCAGATCCAATAACTCCAGCACTAACTAGGTTTGAATTATTTATAATATTTTTATCAAATATTGTATCAGATTGGTTAACGTTATTGAAATCATAATTAATTAATTTCGAAAAGAAAAAAGAATCATTGGGGAAGGAGTAAATTTTACTTGGCTCATTTAAAGATGTTTCATCTGATATCAAGTCACTAACTTTAATCTTATTTTGTACTAATAATTCAAAAAAATAAGAAATATTCTGGAAAGAACTTCCTTTTTCTCTATGATTTTTATCTCCACTTGAATTTGAAACAACTAATTCAATCTGTTTTTGGAAAAATTTATCTCTTATAAGATTTAAGCCAACAAGTCCCGATGAAATAATCTTACCTTTTCTTTTAGTATAGGATGTAGCATCATTTATTATTTCATTTGAAAGTGAAGAAGCAGCGATTATGGTACAATCAGCACCAACACCGTTTGTTAATTCTAAAATATCTTCTGACAAATTGCTACTATAAACTCCTTTTGCCCCAAGTCTTTCAGCAAGTTCTATTTTCGATTTATCAATATCATATACAATACATTCATATCCTAACGCAACAAGTATTCTTGATGTTACTTGACCTAATAATCCTAACCCAATAAGTGCAATTGTTTTGGAGTTGTCAGGAATGCAATTTATGCTTTGAATTGCTATTCCTCCAATTGCACCGAAACTTGCAGATTTATTATCAACTACATCAGGAATTTTGACGCACATATTATAATCAATTAAACCTTGTTCTTGATGAACTGAATTTGTAAAAACGCGATCTCCTTTTGATAGGGAAAATTTTTCATTTGCATGAATCACAGTTCCAACTGCTGAGTAACCCATAACCATTGGATAATCCAGTTTTGTTTTTATTGCTCTAAAAGTTTCTTTAAAACCGCTTGATTTTATTTTATTGAGAACATCTTTTACTCTGTCTGGTTGCTGTCTAGCTTTATTAATCCATCCAGCTTTTCCAAAATTAACAACATATGATTCTGTTCCTGTGCTAATTAAAGAGCATTGGTTTTGAACTATTATTTTATCCTCACTTTTTTGGGGTGAGGGAACTTCTAGGATTTCTGTATTACCAGTTCTAAGATTTTGAGTTAATACTTTCATTTTTATATCATTTACTAAACCATAAATTTTTCTATTAGTTCTATTTTTTCTTTTTGATTAGGATAATTTATTAATACAGCTCTATATTTCCCTTTAAAAACAAATAAACTACCTGCGGCAGCTCCTATAATTTTAAACCTTTGAATCAAAGATTTTATATTGTCTAAGGAACTTGCTCCTCCTAAGATGGTTAATGGTTTATCAATTTTTTCTCGACAAAATTCTGCTAAAGACATGTCATATCCGGTTTGAGTACCATCTAGATCTATTGAATTAATAACTAATTCTCCGAAATTATAGTTTTCCAATTCTTTAAGAATAGACTTAAGA
>JAYPLH010000110.1:0-2318 GCA_038365355.1 Fidelibacterota bacterium | reverse complement strand
TCTCCCAAATCATCTAAACTGCCTGCTCCGCCAAGCACTGTCATCGGCAAGGAGGTGATTTTTCTCACATCATCAATAATTTTGTAATCGTATCCTTTCATTAATCCATCTTGATCTATAGAATTAATTACTATTTCACCCACACCAGTGTTTTGTATTTCACTTATAAATTTAACAGGGTCTACACCTGTTTTTTTTGTACCATTATGTGTAAAAATATCATAACTATTACTAAATAATTTCTTTTTTACATCTAGAACAATAACAACACTTTGGCTGCCTACCGATTCAGCTATTTCAGGAATGATACTAGGATTATTAATTGCAGTAGAGCTAATTGATATCTTTTCAACACCTAACCTGAATATTTTTTTTGCTTGCTCAGCGTTGGTAATTCCTCCTCCATAACATAGTGGCATTCTACATTCCTTAGCTATTTTTTCGATTAATTCATAATCAGGATCATCACCATTAACAGAAGCATCTATATCCGTCACAATTAACTCATCAACTGATTTTTCATTAAAAATTTTTACAGCATTCAAAGGGTCTCCAACATATTTCGGATTTTTAAAGTTAATAGTTTTAACAAGCCCTTTTTTATGAATTAGTAAATTTGGTATGATTCTTGGATGTAGCATTTATATTTTTGAAAAGTTAAATAATAGTTTTTCTCCATTTTCGAGACTCTTTTCAGGATGAAATTGAACACCGTAAATATTTCCTTTTTTAACTGAACTAGCAAAATTAAATCCATAATTAGTAAGAGTTAGAATATCTTCTTCATGATTACAGTCAAAATAGTAAGAATGTAAAAAGTAGAAACGCTTTTTATTATGTATGCCATTAAATAAACTTTCCTCTTTATTTATTATATTGATTGTATTCCATCCCATGTGAGGTAATTTTGTGGAGTGTATTACTTTCTCAGTATCCAGAATTTTTACATTCGCATCTATCCATTCTAATCCTTTTTCAACGCCTTCATCGCTAGAATTTCCAAGCATTTGTAAACCAACACAAATACCAAGAATTGGAATTTTATTTTCAAATACCATTTTTTCTACAGTATTTCTCATGCCAGAAGCATTAAATTTTTTCATTGCATCATCGAAAGCACCGACACCAGGCAATATAATTTTTTCAACACCATTTAATTCATATTTTTGAGTAATAATTCTGTGTGGAATATCAAATGATTTATAAATATTAGAAAATGCTCGAATATTTCCTAAACCATAATCGATAATACCAATCATCTTTTTCCGCCCTTTTCCAAACCTAGCATTCTCATTCCCATAGCGCCTATATTGTAAATGAATTCTTGAGATTTATAATCCTTATAGGTTTTTTTCGGCATTTGAAAATATTTTTTTAACTCACTGACATCTATAGATAATTTATTGCTAATGTATTCAAAATCATTTTTTATTGTTTCAGTATCATATGGTTTATTTTGAAGTTTTATTAATGCATCTTTTCTAGTCATTTGATTGGTAACAATTAAGCTGGAGTATTGTACTTTTCTAGTATCATAGCCAAATCTTTCGGGGAGCCAATAACTTTCATAAAATTTTGTAAATCGAGATTCAAAATGTTTCTGTGGATATTCCTGATAGCCAAATTTTTTAACAAGTAAATTCATTGCATCCTCCTTGATATATGGAAAATAATTAAGAGGTTGATAAGTCTTAATTTTTCTGATGTACGAAAGATAAATTTTATGCCATAATATATTGGTAACAGGAAAATTGTTCAGTGGAATACTTCCAAACTTTTTATGTATATCTAATAGTTGGGTTGAATCAGATTGATAATACATCCATTCAATTGGGTTTCGAATGCACTCGGTAGAATAGTTTCCGCCAGTTAGAATGGTTTTAATTTTATGTTTGGATGCAAACTTATACATTGTAGCAAAAAAAGCATGATCTTGTGGAGAATCGATATGAGGGACCCCAGATTTAAAATATGCTAATTGTAAATCTTTCATTTCTTCCCAGTCGATAACTTCTGTAAACAAATCAAGTCCTAAGCCATCAACTAATCGCTCAATATTGTTTACGGCAATTTGAGAATTCCATCCAGCATCAACGTGAAAAACAAGAGGTCTCAAGTCATATTTTTCTTTCATCACATATAATAGATAGGAGCTGTCAACACCGCCACTCATACCCATTATACAATCAAAGTCTCTATTTTTACCTTGTTTTTTTATCTTTTCTACAATTATTTCAAGTTTTTTATGACCTTCACTTCCAGTGTTCCATTTTGGTTTAATGTCACTATAGAATGTCTGACAGTGATCGCACATACCC
>JAYPLH010000109.1:6177-6502 GCA_038365355.1 Fidelibacterota bacterium | reverse complement strand
ACAAAATTACTATCTTGTTTTTGTATAATAGAGTGACCAGATTCATTTTTTTCTGGTGAACCAAAAAGATTGCTGAAAACTAAGAAATTACTTATAGTAAAATTAATGTCCTCACTATCATATACTTCCCCGTCTAAAGTATACAAACGTACAAAAAATGTATTTGTTCCATTGCTGTAGTTTCTTGTGTCTAATTTTAGAGAAAAAGGTGAAGTGTAATCAGCTATTTCTGTAGAGTCCCCGTTCATCCAAAGCTCCACCTTTAAAACAATAGTTTCATCCTGAAAATCCAAATCAATGAATACAGAATCATTTACTACAGAAT
>JAYPLH010000109.1:0-6167 GCA_038365355.1 Fidelibacterota bacterium | reverse complement strand
GTTGGGTGTAAAATATAAATGATACTTTTATCATCTTTGATACCCGGACCATCATCGCAGGAAAAAAGACTTATAATAAAAAATAAAGCTAATAATCGATATTTGTACATGTTACGGTGTTATTTTAATTAAATATAGGATTGTTTGGGAAACAACCAAAATAATAAAATTTAAGTATCGATGTCAGAGTATTCTTCAACTGGTGGACAGGAGCAAATAAGATTCCTATCTCCAAAAGCGTTATCAATTCTACTAACTGATGGCCAATATTTGTGTTCTTTCTGCCATTTTCCAGGGAAACAAGCATCTTTTCTGGAATAAGGATGGTTCCATTCTTCTGAAAGTGAATATTCTGAAGTATGAGGAGCATTTTTTAAAGGATTATTATTCTTATCTATATTTTCTTTTACAACATCATTAATCTCATTTCTTATAGAGATCATAGCTTCGCAAAAACGATCAAGCTCATCCTTGGATTCACTTTCAGTTGGTTCGATCATCATTGTACCAGGAACGGGCCAAGACATAGTTGGTGCATGGAAACCATAGTCCATTAGTCTCTTTGCGATATCTTCTTCTGTTATTCCAGAAATTTCTTTTATTGGTCTTATATCTATGATGAATTCATGAGCAACATATCCATTAATCCCTCTGTATAAAATTGGATAGTGGTCTTCAAGTTTTTTTACCATGTAATTAGCATTTAGAATTGCAACTTGTGTTGCTTTTTTTAATCCGGCACTTCCCATCATTTTATTATATGCCCATGAAATTGGTAGAATACTACTACTACCATAAGGGGCTGCAGAAACAGCTGAAATAGATTTACTTTTATTTGGTAAAGAAACGTGTCCAGGAAGAAATTCGGCTAAGTGACTTTTACAAACAATGGGTCCCATTCCAGGACCACCACCACCATGTGGGATACAAAATGTTTTATGAAGATTAATGTGCATAACATCAGCGCCAAAATCTCCAGGCTTAGATATGCCAACCAGAGCATTTAAATTTGCTCCGTCAAGATATACTTGTCCGCCATTTTTATGAATGTATTGGCATAAATCGCTAATTGTATGTTCAAAAACTCCATGTGTCGATGGGTAAGTAGCCATAAATGCGGCTAAAGATTCTTTGTGTTCATCAACTTTATTTTTGAAGTCTTTTTCGTCAATATTACCATGTTGATCACATTCAACAACAACAACTTTCATGCCTGCCATAATAGCCGAGGCAGGATTTGTTCCGTGAGCAGAAGATGGGATTAAACATATGTTTCGATTTTGATTTCCTCGATCCAAATGATAAGCTCGTATTATCATTAGTCCGGCGTATTCACCTTGAGCTCCTGAATTTGGCTGTAATGAAATAGCGTCAAATCCAGTCAAATGTATGAGCTGATCCCCTAATTCTTCAAATAAGAGTGAATATCCTTTTGTTTGCTCTTGAGGACTGAATGGATGAATATTAGCATATTCGCTCCAAGTTACAGCTTCCATTTCTGTTGTTGAGTTTAATTTCATTGTACAAGAACCTAGAGGTATCATACTTGTGTTAAGACTTAAATCTTTAGATTCTAAAGTATGAATATACCTTAACATTTTTGTCTCGGACTGATAGCTATTAAAAACCGGGTGTTCTAAATAACTTGTTGATCGAAGTAAATCATTTAGAGGTTTATCTTCATGCGATTGATTTAACGAGGCGTTAAAAACTCCTAGAATTTTTTTGACATCTTCAAGTGTTGTAGTTTCATCTAAAGATATTCCAACTCTTCCATCTTCAAAGTTTCTAAAATTTAATTTTGATTCTTTCGCTTTTGATTCCCAATCATGGGCTTTAAAACATATTGTATCAAAAAAAGTATCATGAATCATTTTGTAGCCATGTTTTTCGAGGGATGAAGCAAGTAAAGAGGTTAAAAAATGTATTCTTTTACCAATTTCTTTTAAACCTTTTGGCCCATGGTAAGCTGCATACATTCCAGAGATTATGGCTAATAGAACTTGAGCAGTACAAATATTAGACGTCGCTTTTTCTCTTCTGATATGTTGTTCTCTAGTTTGAAGTGCCATTCGAAGGGCATGCTTACCATTTGAATCTTGAGATACACCAATAATCCTTCCTGGAATTTTACGTTTAAACTTTTCAGTTGTAGCAAAGAAAGCTGCATGAGGTCCGCCAAAACCCATAGGCACTCCAAATCTTTGAGTATTTCCAATTGCAGCATCAGCACCCATTTCACCAGGGGGTTTTAATATTGTTAAAGCTTGGAGATCAGTTGCTAGGCATACAAAAACATTATTTTCATGTGCACTTTTACATAGTTGAGTGAAATTTGAGATATAGCCTTCAGTATCTGGATATTGTATAAGTGCTCCAAAAACAGTATCATCAAAATTAGAGGTGTAAACTTGACCAATTTTTAAGTTAATTCCCATCGGTTCAGATCTAGTTTTTAAGACATCGATAGTTTGAGGATGACATTTATCAGAAACAAGGAAGTTAATTTTTGTAGAAATTTTAGAGGTATTAAAAAACATTACCATAGCTTCTGCAGCTGCGGTTGCTTCATCAAGTAGCGACGCATTGGCAATAGGTAAATTTGTAAGGTCAGATACCATAGTTTGAAAATTTAACAAAGCTTCAAGCCGCCCTTGACTGATTTCAGCTTGATATGGCGTATATTGCGTATACCAACCAGGGTTCTCTAATATATTCCGTTTAATGACTCCTGGAAGGTGAGTGTTATAATAACCCTGCCCTATGTAAGAGGAAAAAACTTTGTTTAAACTACCAAGTTCTTTTAATCTGTTTAATGTTTCTACTTCATTGCTGTCATCTAATGTTTTATCATGAAATTCAGATAAAATATCTTTTGGTACTATTTTAGTTATAAAATCTTCAAGAGAAGAAAAGCCTAGATTAGCGAGCATTATCTTTGTCTGCTCGTTATCCGGTCCAATATGACGTTGGGAAAATAAATAGGACATAAATTCTTAAAAAAAAGATAAAATATATGAGATAATTTTAAAAACAAATTGTATTGAATAACTAACAACAAATTAGAATTTATTTAATCGTTCTAATTATCATTCAAAATAAATAAATTGCGATTATATAAACTATTCAATAACTAAAAATTTGTTTGAATTAATGATAATATTAAATAAAAAAGTTTCTGACTTTTTTGTTAGGAACATAACACAAAATTAATGCACCCCAGAGGTGCATTTTTTTTATAGTAAGGAAACTGTAAATGGAACAATTAATTAGGTTACAAAATATTGATACAAAGCTTAAAGATTTGAATGATCTTCTAGGAGATCTCCCATCGAAAGTAGAGGATCTAAATAACCAAGAAGAATCCACAAAAAATTCAATAGTTAGTAAGAAATCTAGGTCAAAAGAATTAGATCTAGAGATAAAAAAAACAGAACTCGAGGTATCTGATTTAAGTGGGAAAATAGATAAGCTAAAAGACCAACTTTTTTTAGTTACCAATAATAAGCAGTATGATGCATTGATGGCTGAAATAGATCATCTAAAAGAAATCAAAACAAGTTCTGAAAATGAATTAATTGAATTAATGGAAGAAAAGGAATCAATCGTTGAGTCGATAAATTCAATGGAATCTGACTTGCAAAGTTTATCTGAGAACCTTGATGTAAGACGCAAAAAACTTGAATCAGTTATTGAAGAATCTGCTGAAGAAAAAAACGCACTTCAAAAACAACGAGATCAGAATATAAAAGATATTGATCAAAATACTTTGAAGGTTTATAATCGAGTAATAGAGCATAGAGAAGGATTGGCAGTTGTACAGTTACAGGGGTCAGCATGCGGAGGTTGTGGTGCACATATTCCTCCACAAACAGTATCGGAAGTTCGTGCGAAATCTGCTGTTCATACGTGTGGTGTTTGCGGTAGATTTTTATACTATAATAAAGTTTAATTCATTATTGTAATTGAGCCGATCGGATGGTTGCTCTGGGCTTGTTGCTATAACCCCAGAGAGGAAAGTCCGGGCACCGCAGAATAAGGTGCTTCCTAACAGGAAGATATTTGAATATTCAAATAATGGAAAGTGCAGCAGAAAAAATACCGCCTTCGGGTAAGGGTGAAATGGTGGTGTAAGAGACCACCCAATTTAGGATAAATTCTAGATGTGTGAAAACCCCACCTGGTGCAAGATTAAATAGGTTCTAAGATGTTTTTCGCATCGCTTGAAGAACGGGTAAATCGCTTGAGACTTACGGTGACGTATTTACTAGAGGAATGACCATCCCTAAAATTAATATTTAGTTTTAGGACAAAACTCGGCTTATAGATCGGCTCAGTTATTCATCAGCATATTTTAGATTACATTATATGTAATTTATTTAAATAAGGGTTATAATCTGATTATGGACAATTTGTTTTTTAAAGAAGAACATAAAATGATTCAAAACATGGTATGTGATTTTGCAAAGGATGAGATCTTACCAATAGCTAAAAAATTAGATAAAACTGGAAGTTTCCCAAGAGAAATAGTAAAAAAAATGGGAAAACTTGGTTTGATGGGAATTAATGTTCCTGTTAAATATGGAGGTTCTGAATTTGATACTATTGCTTATTCTACTGCAATTATAGAATTAGCAAAAGTAGATGCCTCCGTAGCTATTACCATGGCATCACATACATCCCTTGGAACGCTACCTCTTCTATTATTTGGGAACGAAAGATTGAAAAAAAAATATTTACCTAACATTGCATCTGGGGAAATTTTGTCAGCGTTTGGATTTACTGAACCCTATGCAGGCAGTGATATAGAAGCTATTAAAACCACAGCTACTAAAGTAGGGGAAAAGTATATTATAAATGGAGAAAAGATTTTCATTACAAACGCAGGAGAGGCTGGCCTTTTATCTTTCACATCTAGAATTATAGAAAATGGTAATGATAAGGGAATTGGAGTTTTTATTGTATCAACTGATATTAAAGGATTAAGGATTGGAGAAAAAGAAAATAAAATGGGGTGGAGAGCAAGTGATACAAGATCAGTTTCCTTTGAAAATATGGAAGTAAATTTTTCAAGTATGTTGTATTTTTCAAAAAATAGTATTAACAAATTTTTAGAAAGTCTTACCCTTGGACGAATATCTATTGGAGCATTATCAATTGGAACTGCTAAAGCCGCATATCAAAAAGCCTTGGTGTATTCAAATGATAGATTTGCTTTCAATAAACCAATTAATCATTTTCAATCAAATAGTTTTAAATTAGCAGATATGGCTACCAAAATTGAGGCATCAGAGCTATTAGTTTATCATGCATCATGGTTAAGAGATAAAGGAGAAAATTTTATAAAAGAAGCGGCGATGGCAAAACTTTATGCTAGCGAAGTTGCTATGGGAATTACTAGGGAAGCAATACAAATTCATGGGGGTTATGGCTATGTACATGAATATGATGTAGAACGTTTTTTTAGAGATGCAAAAATTCTTGAAATAGTTGATGGTACAAGTGAGATACAAAGGTTGACTATTTCAAGAGAAATTATCAAAGATATGATGGCGTGATGATAAAGCAAAAATTTTTAGCTCTGGTATCTCAGTTGTATTTCGATAAATATTTGAAACAATATTCAATTATACTTTCATTGATTGTTTTAGTATCATTTCTTTTCCCTAGAGGGAAAGTATTAAAGTATGCATATCAAATTAATGATATTGCAAGTGATGAGATTATAGCACCCTTTACTTTCCCAATTTTAAAATCAGAAGAAAAGCTCAAATTAGATCTTAACGAAAAGAAAAAGTCAATTCCATTTATTTTCAATAGGAATGATCAAATTGTAAGTCAGAGTATATCAGCATTGACAGAATTTTTCAATATGGTCAAGGATTTGCGAAATGCATATTGGAGATTAGATCAATCAGAAAAATTAGTTTATAAAATGCGATACAATAAGCAATACGAAAAAGCACGTTCAGAGTTCGTATCCGACAGTACAAATTTAGAAATGTTGAGAAATAATTTTTCAAAGCTTTATCCTTTTATTTTGAATAAAGATAGTTGGAATGATTATATATCTCTACCTAAAAACTTAAGAGATTCAAAAGAGCTTCTAAGGCATAATGAATTAATTTCGCAAATTTGCAGAAATAGATGGTCTGAAGGTATTTATG
>JAYPLH010000108.1:1575-6626 GCA_038365355.1 Fidelibacterota bacterium | reverse complement strand
GACAATCCTCCATGGTTTTCAACAATGGTATTTATTCCTATTTTTTCCCCATATTCTGTTAATCTTCTCAAGCCATCAGAAGCTAAGCGAATTTGATCTTCGTAGGTTCCTTCACTTTTCGCATTAACCCTTATCGAATGACAACCAAGAAATTTTGCTGCTTCCATCCATTTGAAATGATTCTCTACAGCTTTTTCTCTTGCTTTTTGATTGGGATCTCCAAGGTCTCCTTCGTTATCACACATAATTAATAAACTGGATACACCGTGATCATTCGCTCTATTTTTCATTTCTTTGAGATAGTCAAAATCTTCAGCTTTATCAAAAAAGAATGAATTCACATACTCTACTGCATCCAGATCAAATTGTTCTCTAGCAATTTCACAGAATTCTAAATGGTCTAACTCTCCAGAATAAAGCATTCTATGAAGCGACCATTCTGCCAGTGATATTTTAAAATCCATTTTTTTCTCATTCTCACATGAAAGTCCAACTGGCAATGCAAATCCTGCAGCCACTGCAGCTGCAGATTTTAAAAAATGTCTCCTATCCAAAATTAAATACTACAATTTTCGTATACGGATATTTCGATACCATACCTCACCATGATCTCCTTGCAGACCAATATGTCCAGAAGAAGATTTAAAAAAAAGTGGCATACTATTAAACTTACTTTTTGATATTAAATTTTGGATATGCTCGCTACCAACCTTGTATTCAACAATCTTTTCACCATTTAGCCAATGTTCTATCTCTTTATTTTTTGAGATAATTTTCACTTTATTAAATTCACCAATTGGTTTTACCATCTCTTTTGAAGGAGCTATTAAATCATATAATGCTCCAGCTGATGTGACCTTCCGAAATCTATCCTGATGACCTAAATTATCAAGAACCTGCATTTCAGGAGCAGACTGCCAAATGTAGTCTCCCTCCTCAGATGCAAAATAAAAAATGCCACTATTTCCTCCCGATTGTAGTTTCCACTCAAGCTCCAGTTCAAAATCTTCAAAAATACCCTCAGAAATCAAATCAACACCATGCTTTCCCGGTATCGTCTTAAGATTACCATTTTTTATGACCCAAGAATCCCAAGGGAAATTTTCCATTTTATAACCTCGTAGACCATTAACATTTTTTCCATCAAATAGAGAAATCCATTCAGAATTTTGGCTACATGATAAAAAAATTAATAAAAAGAAAAGTATCGAAAAATTTTTCATTTTTTTCCTTATTTGTTTGGGTTCCACTCACCTTTGGCAACTGCTGGAACAAAATCTTCAAGCCCTTCTGGAGGAAACTGTATCGTTTTATCCTGTTCAGCACTCATGTATGCAGCCATAAGAAGTTCAGTCACAGCTAAACCATCACTAAAATTTTCTTCAGGACGTTTGCCTGCTAAAAAACTTTCAACCATGTGTCTGTTTTCTGCGGTATATCCGTAAGTGTCAGCTTCACTACTAACAACTGGCATTTCTCCAGATTCAGCGTTTTGTTTTTCTACTAGATCTTCCCCCTCAGCACCTGCAACTTTCCTACTAAAAAACACTTTTAAATCCGAATCTAGAGTATTAACAAACATAGAATATTCAGGACCGAAAAGCTCCATACTCAATCTAAGTCCAGCACCAACAAAACACCAAGATGTGGTAGTTTCAACAACTAATTTTTGATTTTCCTCATCTCTGTATTCAATTAATGATCTAGCAAAATCTTCAGAAGGACGTTTCAAATAGTCAGTTTCCCCTCCACTGTTTTCACTTAATATTTTAGCATACTCAGGCCGCTGCCATTTCAAGCAGGATGCATATGCATTTACACTTACCGGGGTAAGTGACTCACGTTTTTTCTCTGGATCAGTAAGCAAAAATCGAGCTTCTTCGACAGAGTGACACATCATATCGTTGAGGACTCCACCTCCCTGCAACTCACCTTCCCAAAACCAAGGCATGTGTGGACCACTATGCTCTTCGGCAGCTCTTGCCAAATAAGGTCTTCCAGTAGCCTTAGCTCCTCTGGACCAGATAATTTCCTTCCCTCTAGTTACGGATGGCGCAAAAACTTGATTTTCAAGATAGCCATCCAATAATCCAACCCTTTGAGTTAATTCTAAAACTTTTTTTGCTTCTTTAACATTCCTACCTAATGGTTTCTCACATGTAACTCCGATTAATTCACCCTTACCATTCTCAATAGAATCAACAATTTCTTCCATGATTTCTATTCTAGTAAAATTAGGAGCACATATCCATATAGCATCAATATTTGGATCAGCAACCATATCAGATACAGTTTCAAACGCTTTGGCTTCCCCAACTCCAATTGTTCGAGCCAAAGAAGCTGATTCCTCCGCGGAAGATTTAGTACGAGACATTACTCCTAATACCTCACAGTTTCTCACCCCAATTAGGGATTGAATATGAAATCGGGTAATAAAACCACCACCAACAAAGCCAATGCCTATAGATTTTTTCATCATAATTATTCTCTTTCAGCTAATTCTTCTTTAAAAAACATAAAAAATAAAACAGTGGTTATGAACCCTATTAAAGATAAAGTATACCAAAATGTAGAAAAATTGAAAACATTATTTACTGTATTAGCAGACTGTAAAAAGCCAGAAAGCCAGCCACCAATAACAGGTCCGCCGCCAAGTATTATTATGCCAAAAACAGTTTGCGCAGAGTGCCTTACATCTTCGTCCGCTATTTTATCAACATAGATGTACGCAGCTGCAAAGAAAAAAGCGTAACAAAAACCATGGAAAGCCTGACTAAGTACAATAATCCAAACAGGTAAAGATTCAGATCCAAATATTGCATATCTAAGACAATAAGCAGCAATACCTATAGTAATAACTTTTTTAAAACCAATGTTTTTCAAAAAGTATCCTAGGTAGGCCATTGTCAAAATCTCTGCAAACTGGCCAATAGTCATAGCAGGGCCAATCTGACTGTCTAAAATTCCTATTGAGGATAGAAAAGGGCCTGTTTGTAAAAAATATATTTGGTGAATAATACTAATCGCAAGGCTAGCAAAAACTAAGACAGCAAACGAAGAATATCGAAACAGCCCAAAGGCTTTTTTAAATGCCAGTTGATCAACAGCATCTTTTTTCGGAGGTGTATGGGGCAAAGAAAAACAAAAAACACCGTAACAAATAGAAATAATTCCAGAAAATTTCAAGGCATCTGCAAGTCTGCTAGTTACTTGAGAAACTTCTGTTCCAACAAAAAATGGAGGCATCATCTGAAACTGCAAATCAGTTTGCAACCAAATCATTGGGAATGCCCAACTAGCAGCGATCCATCCTAAGGTACCCCAAACACGAATTTTAGGAAAATCATTTTCCTGATCACTAATGTGCGCAAAAGTAATAGAATTTGAAAGAGCAAGCGTGGGCATGTAGAGAACGCTGTAAATAATAGATAGCACAAGCCAAGATTGATAATCTGTTTGAGTTGCGGTATACCACTTAACCGTTCCACCAGAAATAACCAAGAAAGACAGGATACGCTCGGTACTAAAATATCTATCTGCAATTTGGCCAGCAATAAAAGGAGCTGCAATTGCTCCAATAGAACCCGCAAGGCCTAATATCATACCTATTTGTGATCCCGTAAATCCTAGTCCACCTTCTGAAATACTCGCAGATAAATATCTAGCAGTTACAGGTAGCCAAGCTCCCCACAAGGCATACTGAAGAAACATCATTACACCTAATCGAGAGTTATTATTCATAATGAGTTAATCTACACCAGTCTTCTTTTAATTGGATCCCACTCAACTCTTCGCCCTGTCAAATAGGATTCCGTAGCCATCGCACAAGTTACAGCCTCTTCAAAAGCGACATCCACATTGCACTTAGGTTGCCTACCCTCACGAATGCAATCAAGCCAATCTTTAACATGCAAATGAGTGGGGTCTACTCTTTTTCCATCTCGATATGCATAAAGCAGTCCTTTATTCGCAAAGTATTGTGATGTTGCTGATGTAACTCCATCAATTTGTTTTGATCCAGGAGAATAATTATAAATCGGGTATTTTGTATTAATAATACCCTTTTCAATTCTTTCCCTATACTGAGTAGATTCACGATCTGCCTCAACACTAAATCCACCTACACCTCCAGCATTAGATTGGCCACCTAATATCATAGTGGCATCGTGCCCCATAATTCTATTTCCTCTTGAATTATTACTAGATAGTGTTGCGCTATACAAAACTGTCATGTCTCTATCTGGATATTCCAAAGTAACATGCCATACATCTGGAACATCCCGTCCATCTTTGTAAAAATAAATTCCTCCTGATGCTGATGCATACTTTGGTATTCCCATACCCATAATCTGATTTAACTGATCATAATCATGAGAAAAAAGGTCACCAGAAAGGCCTGTTCCATAGTCATACCAACACCTCCACCTAAAGTAACGCTTTAATGCTTCTGACCCAAAAGGTATTTTATTTGGAGATGGCTCTTGAAATGTTTCCCAGTCTATTGTTTTTGAATTTGCATCTTTATGAATATTCCATACCCACGCACCCCACTGAGAATTTCGGTTGGTAGTTAATTCTACAAGATTAACTGGACCCAACAAACCTTGATCAATGATCTCTTTCGCCTTATCGTTTGCTTCTACCTGCCTGTTCTGATGCCCGAGCTGCAAAGTCATGCCAGTTTCTTTAACTGCATCATGAATATCTAAAGCTTCTTGAAATGTTCTAGTTAAACCCTTTTCACAATAAACATGTTTTCCTGATTTTACGGCATCTACAACGATTTTAGAGTGCCAGTGATCTGGGGTAGCTATTATTACTGCATCTATATCATCATTTTCAAGCATTTCGTGATGATTCTTATATTTTTTTGCAGAATATTTCGGGGCTCCTCCAGGTCCCACATCATTTTTGGAAGCATCAATCCCTAGATCAGCATTTACATCAAAAAGATCACAAACACCCACAAGTGAACAATTTAAATCATCTTGACTCATAAAAGTAGGATAGGCTTTATTGAGACTATTTTCCTGATTTGCTTTATAAGCGTA
>JAYPLH010000108.1:0-1475 GCA_038365355.1 Fidelibacterota bacterium | reverse complement strand
CAAGCATATCTACTAAACACACCCAACATAAGACAAAAACCTATTATTGTAAGCCCCCACACATTTACATAGTCTGAAATTGTTAAGAGTGCAGGATTTGATACAATTGCTTTTGCTATACCTGAAAAAATCCACTTTGAATCAAGGAGGAATGCAGCTGAAGACCAATATGGGTTGATAAGTTTTGCTACCCCTTCATATAAAATATGCCAACCTACAATTACTCTTAAGAAAACAAGACCGTAAAGCTGAGCGTTATTGATTGTAGTTAATGAATTAATACTATGTCTTGATTCCATAACAACTGAAACTCCAAATTATAGATTTAAGGTTTTAAGGAATGATTAAGAATAAGGTTTTCGATTTTTATAATCAATAGCGTCTTTATTAGTAATTAATCGAATAAAATTTTCAGGATTTAAAGATAATTTTTCTAAGTCTATATGATTACTGGCTTGATTTAATTCTTCTTTGAATTTCATTGTAAATGAAGAAAATAAAACCAAATAGCAAATTACAAACCTTGAAAAAATCATAGATTAATTTTGCAAAATCTTTTCAACTTCTCCCATAACGTCCTCATTAATTATTTCCATATAATCTAGTGTATTTAAATTTTGACTTAATTGTTCTGTTTTAGAAGCTCCTAAGATTACTGTACTAACATTATCATTTTTCAAGCACCATCCTAATGCAAGGTTTGTTAGAGGAATATTTAACTGCTGAGCAAGCTTATATAATTCTTCCACTTTTCGGTGTCTTGCTTTGTACTCTTCAGATTCAAAACTATCTTTAATAAATTTATAATTTTTAAGACTTGTTCGAGTATTCGCTGGCATGCCTTTAATATATTTACCTGTTAATAAACCTGAAGCTAGTGGACTCCAAATAGTTGTACCCATTTTTTCATTTTTAAACAACTCAGAGTATTCTGTCTCCATCTTTTCTCTCTCAAACATATTGTATTGAGGTTGTTCCATAGATGGTGGGGTTAAATTTAAATCCTTAGAAATTTTATATGCCTCTTTAATCTCCTTAGCTGACCACTCGGAAGTACCCCAATAACAAATTTTACCTTGCATAACCAATGTATGCATCGCTCTTACCGTTTCCTCAATAGGGGTTTCTGGATCAGGACGATGGCAAAAATAAAGATCAAGGTAGTCTAACTGCAGTCGCTTCAAAGCAGCATGGCATGCATCCACAACATGCTTGTGACTAAGGCCACGCTGAGTAGGTTTTTCTCCACCCCAAAATACTTTACTGGAAATAATAAATGAGTCCCTGCTCCAACCTAATTTTTTTAAAGCTTTACCCATAATAATTTCAGATTCTCCAGATGCATATGCCTCTGCATTATCAAAAAAATTAACGCCATTTTCATAGGCTAATTCCATAATGTTAACAGCTTCATCTAATCCAACTTGGAATGAAAAAGTAACCCAAGATCCGTAAGATAGCTCACTTACTTTCAA
>JAYPLH010000107.1:0-6637 GCA_038365355.1 Fidelibacterota bacterium | reverse complement strand
CATACTGGAGTTCCGATTAAAGTAAAATTCCCTGAAATCGATTCCCCAAAAATGCTAGCAAAAGAACTGTACAGCGCCGACCCTATTAAAAATATAAAAGTAGAAATTTTGAATGGGTGTGGCATTAAAGGAATCGCTGCAAAAACCTCAGAATTTCTAAGATCTAAGCATAGAATTGATGTAATTAGATCTGATAATGCCGATAAATATGATTACTCAAAAACAATTATCATTGGACGAAATGAGGACCTAGATAAAATACTTTCTGTTTCTAAAGCATTTGATATCTCTATTAACGATACAAATCATATACAACATATTCCAGATGAAACATTGGGTGTAGATGTAACAGTTATACTAGGAAAAGATATTAATTCACTCCCTCATATTTCTGAATATATTTCGCAATCTAAATGAATAAACCCCAGCTGGATGATAATTCCAGTCAATTATTACTAGAAGAAATAGTACAGCTTGCATTTGAAAAAAAAGCTCAAAACTTAATCTCATTAGATTTGAGAGGCCTTTCTTTCTTGGGTGATTTCTTTATTATATGTCATGGAAAATCAGAACCGCAGGTTAAGGCAATTGTTGATAATATAAGAAAAGGTACTAGTTTTAAACCACGGCACTTGGAAGGATACGAAAATAAAAAATGGGTCTTATTAGATTATTTTGATATTATTGTGCATGTATTTGATGAGGAAGAAAGGAATTACTATTCGCTAGAAAATGTATGGGCGGATGCGCCAAAAAAAGAATTTAATGATGAAAAAATTTAAACTATATCTTATTGAAAATATTTCATCTACTCTGACGTCTTTATCGCTCCCAAATGTAGATTTTAATCTTACTCAGCCAAAAAAGAAAGAGTTTGGGGATTTATCATCAAACTTACCATTATTAATTGGAAGTAAACAAAAAACAAAACCTTTAGATATAGGAAGATCAATTTCGGAAAATTTAAAAGAAAAAAAACTAAAATATATTTTTGATATTAATGTAACAGCCCCGGGGTTTTTAAATTTTAAAATTGAACCAATATTTTTTCAAAAACAGTTGGATCTCATTTTAAAAGAACATCAAGATTTTGGTAAAGGGTCGATCGGTTTTGGTAAATCTGCAAATGTAGAATTTGTCAGCGCTAATCCTACAGGTCCATTGACTGTTGGTCATGGTCGAAATGCAGTACTGGGTGATACAATTTCAAAAATTTTAGAATGGCAAAGTTTTGATGTAACAAGAGAATATTATTTTAATGATGCTGGTAGGCAGATGAGAGTATTGGGAGAATCTGTTGAAGCCAGATATTATGAAATATTAGGTAAAAGTTTTGATTTCCCTAAAGACGGCTATCAGGGAAAATATATTTTAGATATAGCAAAGCATATCTTGAAGCATCAAGGGGAAAATCTCAAAAAAGGTGATGGGATTTTTCAAAAAAGCGCAGAGGAGATTATTTTCAAAGAAATAAAAAGATCTTTAATAGATCTAGGTATAAAGTTTGATCAATTTACTAATGAAAAATCTTTCTATGAAAACGGTGATATTGATGAACTACTAAAAGCATTATCTGATAAAAAGCTTATTTACAAAAAAGATGATGCTACATGGTTTAAATCATCATCTTTAGGAAAAGAGCAAGACAGAGTTTATATAAAAAGCTCAGGAGAGCCAACGTATAGAGTTCCAGATACGGCCTACCATTTAAATAAAATCAGAAGAGATTATGATTTAATTGTGGACATATTTGGCGCTGACCACGCAGACACCTATCCAGATGTAATTATTGCTCTTAAATCCTTAGGGTTTAAAACTGATCATATTAAAGTACTTTTATATCAATTTGTTACATTAATTCAAAATGGTCAAAAAATTAAAATGTCTACTAGACAAGCTAATTTTATCACATTAGATCAATTAATTGAAGAACTTGGATCGGATGTTGTACGCTACTTTTTTGTAATGAGAAGCATGAACAGTCATTTAGATTTCGATTTAGATATAGCCAAAGATCAATCAGAAAAAAATCCTGTTTTTTATTTACAGTATGCATACGCTAGAATATGTAACATAATTAAACAAGCAAATAAAGAAAAACTAAATAGAAATAAATCTAATGACCTTACGCTACTTGAGCATGAAGATGAGGTCATTATGTTAAAACATATGGTTCGATTTCCCGAGATTATTGATATTGCATATGAAAATTTAGAGCCTCAGTATATTGCTAACTATTTACAACAATTAGCTTCATTTTTTCACAAATTTTATAGCCATTGTAAAGTAATTACCGATGATGCTGATTTAACGAATGCTAGAATTCAATTAATTAAAGCAGTAAAAATCATCCTAAGTAATGGGTTTAATATTCTTGGCATTAGTTCACCTGAGAGAATGTAATATGCATGAATTTTTTCAGCACGAAATACAATTTTTTATTTTCTGCCTGACCACTCTATTTACTCTAATAAATCCAATTGGAATTTCCCCCATACTGATAATAATGACGGAAAGATTTTCAAAAAAAGAAAAGATTAATATCGCGCAAAAAGGTTCCTTAACAGCATTTATCACATTAATATTATTTTCCTTACTTGGATCTGTTATCTTTAACTTTTTTGGGATTACCATAGAAGCATTTCAAATTATGGGTGGGATACTCTTTTTTAGAAACGGTCTTAGAATGCTCGATTCAAAAATAGGACGGTCAAGAACTACTCCAGCCGAACAAGAAGAGTCTGAAGAAAGCGATGACATTGCAGTAAGCCCAATAGGAATACCTCTAATTGCTGGGCCTGGTGCTATTACAGCTGCAATGTTATTATCAAGCCAAACACCACAATTATATAGCTACTTTACTTTAATATTTTCAATATTTTTTGTTTTATCCCTAGTCTATCTTATACTAAGAAATGGGGATATGATTCTTAAGTTACTGGGGACAACTGGCATAAGAATCATACAAAGATTAATGGGCTTAATTCTTATGGTAATTGCAGTACAATTTGTAATTAATGGTGTGATTTCTATTTATAATCCACTGATGGGGTGATATACTACTAATTCGAAATTATCTTTTTTTCTTTATAGTTAAATGTTTCTGGTTTATCAATTTTGATATTTTGCTCATCTATGAGCTCACTCGCTTTAAAAACTCGTAAGGTATGGTCTCCTGCTTCAAGATCAAGGCGAATATTATCTGTATCCCAATAATGTTCTCCATTCAACTCAAACACCAAACCTTTTTCCTTAGTTTTAAATTTACATGCATGCACAGGATTCAAAAAAAAATCAATTTCAACTGCCTTTGAAGGGTTCACAATTAAATCATATTTTAAAGGAGCGTACCCTTTCTTTTTTATTTCAAAAATATGAGCCCCTGGTATTATCCGCTCATTACGAACTGGAGATGTACCTAAATTTACTCCATCTAAGTATACATCCACCTCATCTGGAATAGTATTTATGTCTAACTTTATTTGAGAACAAGCTAGAGACATATACAAAAAGGAACCAATGCTATACTTAATTATAGAATACATTCTATTGTTTAATGACTTTACGTATTGAATTTAAATTTAATTCTCTCAAGTCAGCTCGATTAACCCACCCTTCCATCATTATATTTTCACCACCACTAATCTCTACCTCTATGAAACCATGGTAAGAACCTGGAGTGATTCTATCCACAGAAACCACCTCCCCTTTATTTAATAAAAACAATATTTCAGCTCCAATATCCGGTCCTTTTTTAAAATGCACATTACTTTTTTCAGTAATATAAAGAGGTCCTCTCATCGCTCTGCTTGGACCTAATAGAGCATTAATTTTTAATTTTCGCGAATTCTCAAAAATTAATTTTTGGGTTAAAGGCTTAAAAATAAGATTTTCACCAACAACAATTCTTAAATTTTCAGAAAACCTAGACTCTCCAGGTATTGCTATTTGGTAAAAACCAGAATCATTTGAAGAAGTGGTAAAGATAACATCCTCAGCATCTTTTATTTCAACCTTGACCTTTGGAAGTATACTAGCATCATTTTTTAAAAAAGTTTTTCCAGATATAATTAATTGTCCTGATCTAATCACTTTGGGTGGTAATACTATTCTCCCAAACCCAATACCTTTGAATCGAACCGATACAGGATCAAAATTTTCATCTTGGGGTATGATTTTTATTAAATTAGTCTTTTCAGTAATATCAAGTGATCCTTGAGGTAAAGTAGTTCTAAACTCGCTTGGAGCCTCCTGCAAAAAAGAAATTATTGGATTCATTGTATCAGCTTTAGCAAACACTTTAAATAAAATATTTTCTGGAATATCTCCATCATATTGTATTGGTAGAATGATTTGTATTTCTCCATACTCATATTTTACTGAAATAAGTGGCTGTTTATTGTTATAAATAATTTCTGGATATTTTGGACCTCTAAATTGTGCACAACTAAAATAAAGGATAACAACTAACCCAAGTGAAAACTTATAAAAGTAATTAAAAAAGGATATCATTATATAGTGTAATTTATAATCTTATTTAAAACATTTCCTTGAACCGAAACAAATATTTTAAAATTATTTATTTTCAATATATCTCTCTAATTGACTTAATGGAAAGAAATGTTTCTTTAGCAACTGAATATGTCTTGTAATCTTTATGTCCATTGATGAAAAAACACTGATTAGAAATGTTAAGAATTCAAAAAAGAGCTCTTTTCAAAAACTTTTTTACCAATTTCATGATCAGTTATTTCGTTTTGTTGTATATCGAGTGCAAGATGCCGATATTGCTAAAGATATTACCCAAGAAACATTTCTTAGAATATGGGAAAAAAGAGAATCTTTACAACCTAAAAAATCATTTTTTTCATTACTAGCCCGTATTTCAACTAATTTATGCTATGATCATTTTAGGTATACCGAGGTACGATTAAGAAATAAGGATCGTATACCAGAATATGGGAAATCTCACTTCGATAATCCAGAAGAAGTTGTTCAAGCACAAGCAATTGAAAAAATCATTAGAAAATTAGTTAATGAAAAACTTCCTCAGCGATGTAGAACTATCTTCATATTAAGCAGGGTAGAAGGCCTTTCTAATCAAGAAATTTCTATAAAACTTGGTCTTAGCATCCGAACAGTTGAAAATCAAATTTACAGATCCCTTAAAATCTTAAAAAAATATATGAAAAAATATCTGTGAGTATATAATCGTGGTACTGCGTTACTTCTAAGACTACAACAAAACTTAAATGAATCAAAAAAAAATAGAAAAATTAATTTGGAATATTAGTTCAAAAACTAAAATACCTGCCCCGCCCAATAAAGAAGAAGCTTGGGGTACCATTGTCCAAAATATGGACAACCTAAAACCCTCTTTTCTAGCAGAAAAATCTTCTTTTTTCCAAAACACCATAAAATTTTGGGGACTTTCTATCAGTAAACCTAACTATGCTTTACTTCTTCCAATAATATTAATTTTTGCACTACCTTTTTATTTTAATTTTTATCAAAATAAAAATTTTACCACTAAACCTGGAGAAAGGTTATCATTATTACTTCCTGATAATTCAAAGGCAATTTTAAACTCTGGTAGTTCTATCACATACAAAAAAGGATTTAATGCAGGTCATCGCACCCTTCATTTAAATGGTGAAGCATATTTTGAAGTACAAAACCTTACTTTTCCCTTTATTGTTAAAACGCATCATGGAGAAATAACCGTATTAGGTACTACTTTTAATGTAAGGTCTCGAAATGATGGGTTTGAGGTTGGAGTTAACTCTGGACAAGTAAAAGTATCTAGTGGTAATTCTTTTATAGAACTGAATCCAAAACAGTGTTTAATGGGCTCTACAGACCTTGACCAAGATACCATTATAAATATAGAAAATGAAAAATATCCCGGATGGATAAACCAAAAACTATATTGTAAGCAGACCAATCTAGAAATAGTATGTAGAGAAATAGAAAGAATTCACAATGTAAAAATCAAATTTTCTAATATAAAAATGAAACAGATTACCATAACTGGAACAATTGATACTTCAGAACTAGAAACTATGTTGAACACTATTGCATTATTATCACAACATTCATTTAAATTAGTGGATGGAACCTACACGGTCATCTAAAACACTAGTAATATATAAAAAATACTTCAGACTAACTCCTGTACTTTATTTTTGCCTTCTAGGACTTTATGCAGAGGAAAAAATTACATTTAATTTTAACAAAACAGAGGTTTCCTCTGCACTTAATTATTTAATAGATAAACATCACCTTACAATTGTTTATCCTAGTAATATAGACGAATACACTGATTCAAGTACTTGTAAAAACTGTGATCGCGAAGAAGCATTATCATCTGTTCTGAAAGGGACAAGTTTAACATTTGAAAAATTTGGAAATCAATTTGTAGTCTACTTTGAAAAAGCAAAAACTGTTTTTTCATTATATGGTCGGTGCATTGATCAAGAATCAGGAGAACCTATCTCCTATGCAAATATTCATATACCTCATTTAAATATAGGTGACATATCAAATCAAAATGGAATTTTCTGGATACCTAGAGTATCAAAAGATTTATGTACATTAGTAGTCTCTTACATCGGATATGAAACAGTAATTAAAGAAT
>JAYPLH010000106.1:0-6640 GCA_038365355.1 Fidelibacterota bacterium | reverse complement strand
CGTAAATCCATTAAAAAAAGTCCTTTTTAATAATTTTTTGTATGTTTAATGCAATTGCTAAAGCATCTGCTCCAGACTTTCCGTCTACAATTGGTTTTTCTCTTCCTATAATTGAATTAGAAAAGTTTCTTAGTTCAAGTTCAAGAGCGTCATGTTTTTTAATATTAGGTTTCATATAGGATATGAATTGTTTTTTACCATCTCGAAAAAACTCTGCAGTTTCTAAAACATTTGATTTATAACTCTTATTTTGTTCAACTTTATATATTTCGGTGGTTCCTTTTAATAAGTCAATTGTAGAATACAAGTTTTTTTGAAAAAGTTTTATTTTCCTAACATCATTTTGAGCAATCCTGCTTGACATAAGGCTTGCTGTAGTCCCATTTTTAAATTGTATCCTTGCATGTGCCATATCTAACGAGTTGGTAATAATTGACATGCCAGTTGCCTCCAGGGATGCAACTTCACTTTTTACTAGCGATAATAAAATATCGATATCATGTATCATTTTATCCAATACTACTGGTACATCCGTTCCTCTTACTGTAAAAGGAGCAAGTCTTTGAATTTCTATAAATTTGGGATTAATATGATATGGCTCTAATGCCATTAGTGCAGGGTTTAATCTCTCTATATGGCCCACTTGGATAATTGTAGAGTTATTTTTACTTAAATCTAATAGTTCATTTGCTTCTTCTAAGGTAACAGTGATTGGTTTTTCAATAAAAACATGTTTTTTGTTTTCAATGCACAGTTTTGCTGTTTTGTAGTGATTTGGTGTTGGAGTTACTATGGATAGAGCGTCTACATTTCCAATTAACTTTTTTAGACTTTGAAAAGCAACTGTTTTATACTTATTCGCTACATAGTTACTTCTTTTGACATCAGGGTCATAAATACCTAGAAGGTTAACATTTGGAATGGTTGTATAGTGCTTAACATGATGTATTCCAAGGTGGCCTACACCTACTACACCGATATTAATAGGCTTAACTGACATATTATAATCTAAAATTACATAATAGAATTATGAATTCGTACAATAGAAATAAAACACAATTAAGAATTATGAAAAAACTTGCATTTGTTATAAACAAACAGCAATTTTTAGTACTATTCGAGGTATTTTAGGAGTTTCAAAATGGCTAACGATGTAAAATCGGGCATAGGATACTTAATTCCAGCTTCTGGTGTTGTCGGTTTTATTATTGCACTTTTATTAGGCGAGTTTCTTGTTAGTATTCTTATTACTGTGTTAGGAATATTAGTCTGGTTCTTGTATATGCTTGTAATGGAATCTACAATTCCTAAGCAAATGGGGAATATGATTATGCTTTTTGGTGTAATGTTATCTGTCGGGATCTTTCTAGGCTTTGGGGTCACTCAGAATTTGTGGGGTGGGTTTGAGTTTAAGCCAGAAGGTTCTTTGTTATCATTGGTTATTCTGTTCTTCGCGATTCTTACGGGATTAAATTTTAAAAATCAACAATCAATATTAAGATCGTCTGTTTCTAGTTCTGCTTCTTTATCTGATGATGATCGTAAATTTGTATTAAGTGCAATTGATAAAGCTAAAAGTTCAAAGCAGTCAACTGATGATAGTGATCCAAGGGTAATTGTTGTAAAGCAAGAATCTCCTATAGCAACTGAAAAACCAGCACAAAAAGAAGAGCTAAATCCCGCAAGTTCTAACGATGCTTACTTAATGGCAAACAATCCGTACTTTAGCTATCCACCAGAGTATTATGATGAGTATGAGGATGAAGACGTGTGGGATGAAGATGAATATGAAGATGAATATGAAGATGAATATGAAGATTAATTTAAATTATTCTAAACATTAAATTTAAAAAATATACAATCTCCATCTTTAACAATGTAGGTTTTGCCCTCTTGTTTAATGAGGCCTAGTTCTTTGAGTTTGTTTTCAGATCTATGTTTTAGTATTTCTTTGAAATTAAAAACCTCTGCTTTTATAAAACCTCTTTCAAAGTCACTATGTATTTGTCCAGCTGCTTCAGGAGCATTCATCCCTTTTTTAATGGTCCAAGATTTTACTTCTTTTTCTCCGCAGGTAAAGAAAGTGTGAAGACCAAGTAAATTAAAGCTTGATCTAATTACTTTATTTAATCCAGGTTCTTTTAAATTATACTCAGAAAGGAACATTTTCTGCTCGTTTTTGCTTAAAAGAGAAATTTCTTGTTCTAAAGAAGCACACAAGAAAATAATACTATTGTTTTGATTTTTGACATATTCGGTAAGATTTTTTGTATGTTTAGATATATTTTCATCTTGTAAATCAGTTTCCCCTATATTCCCAACATATAGTATTGGTTTGTCAGTCAAAAGGTGAAGAGATTTTTTAAACCACAATAAATCTTTTTCAACTTCATATGTTTTTGCTCTTTTCCCATTCGAGCAATGCTGGATAAGTTTTTCAAGTAAATCTAATGAAATTTTGTCTTTTTGATCACCTGATTTAATTTTTTTTTGTAATTTGCTTTTTCTTTTTTCTAAAGTATCAATATCTGAAAGTAATAATTCCGTCTCAATTATTTCTATGTCTTTTAGTGGGTCAACTTTCCCATTTACATGGTTTATTTTATTATCATCAAAGCACCTCACGACATGGATTATTGCTGAGGTTTGCTTTATTTGTCCTAAAAACTGATTACCAAGTCCCTCTCCTGAGCTTGCGCCTTTAACAAGACCAGCTATATCGATAAATTCAACAGTAGAAGCTGTAAGTTTCTTTGGGTTATAAATTTTTTTTAATTCAAGGAGACGAAAATCAGGTAATTCTACAATGCCAAGGTGTGGATCAATAGTGCAAAATGGATAATTTTCTGCCGGAACAGAAGATTGTGTTAAAGCATTAAAAAGAGAAGATTTCCCAACATTTGGCAATCCTACAATACCACATTGTAAAGCCATAATTAAATCATAAAATAATATTTAAAAAGCATCTAGAGAGGGATCTCCTCCAAAGTCATAGGTAAGATTATCAAAAAGACCTACCTGCAAATTTTTGGCGAAATAGATTGTTTTTTGTTTATCAGTTGTGACCGTTCCATCTGCCCAAACCATATATTTGTTGTTCTTATTTATAATACGTTTTATATCAATATTATATATTATTTTTTTATGGTACGGACGTATTTGTCCTTTAAATTTCACATCCCCAACCCCTAGGGCTCGGCCGCGCCCTTTACCTCCTAGCCAGGTCAAATAAAAGCCAACTATTTGCCACATTCCATCTAGGCCTAGGCAACCAGGCATAACGGGATCATTTTTAAAATGGCATAAAAAGAACCAATTATCTTCATTTATATCAAGTTCCGCTTTGACTCTTCCTTTATTGTACTTACCCCCAGTGCTAAAAATTTCTTTTATTCTAGAGACCATGAGCATGGGAGGTAATGGTAATTTTCCAGTATCAGATCCAAAAAGAGCGCCATTGCCACTTTTTTCTAGTTCTTTTTCATTGTAGTTGTTTTTTTGATTCATTGTATTTATAAACTGATTAAATCGAAGGCAAAATTAGTAAATATTGAACGACATTTTGTGTTCAATTTTAAAAATTTTCAAGTAAGTTATAATCTATAAAATACAGGAATACAATGTCTAAATGGGTTTTGTTATTAGGTGGATCTACTGGTCATGGAGCCGCCACAGCTAAAAAATTAGCATCTGAAGGTTATGGTATTATTGCATTTCATTTTGATCGAGGTGAAGCCAAAAAAGTTGCTAATGAGACTATTGAAGAGGTTAAGCATATTTCTAATAATAGATGCCATTATTTTAATACAAATGCGGCTTCTGAAAAGACAATGCATGAGTATATCCCAAAAATTAAAGAGATTACAAGTGGGGAATCGCTTAAGCTTCTTTTACATTCTATTGCTTTTGGTACAACAACAAATTTTTTTGGTGATAAGCCCGTTACTCAGCGCCAAATGGATATGACAGTACATGTTATGGGGAACTCTCTATTATATTGGACTCAAAATCTCTATGCTGAAGGGCTCTTATCAAAGGGTTCACGGGTAATTGGGCTCACAAGTGAGGGAAATTACTTAGCAATGGAAGGATATGGGCCTGTAAGTGTTGCTAAGGTAGCAATGGAGGCTATAATAAGACAGATTGGTTGGGAGTTAGGCTCTGAAGGGATTACCGCTAATTCTGTACAAGCGGGTGTTACACCAACAAGAGCGTTAACAAAAATAACTGAAAATTGGGAGCACTGGGTTAAAAACACAAAAAAAAGAAATCCAATGAAACGAACTACTGAGCCTGAAGATGTAGCTGACGTAATATCATTGTTATTGCTTCCAGAAGCAGACTTTATTAATTGCTCAATTGTATATTGTGATGGGGGAGAATCTAGATCGGGAACAATATAAAGCGAAAATTAATTGCCACCTGTTTTCAAAGCAATTTTTTCATCTATCAGTGATATTAAATCATGACAATCTTTATTTGGAGTTATTTCGAAACTACGTTTTGCCTCATTAAGTGCGTATTCCCACCAACCTTTTTTTGTGTAAGCTATCGCAAGTTTAAGATGTGCAGTTCCTAAAATATTATACTCTTTTCTTTTTAGTTTACTAACATCTCCTGAAAAAAGACGTGATACTTCACGAAATTCCATGATTGCTTCATCAACTAATCCTCTCTGTAGATACCAATTCCCTAGATTAAGGTGTCTTTGAGGATCGTCCTTTGTGCAGCTAGGTAATGCTAGCAAAAGACAAAGGGCAAACATTAATCGTTGATGATAAGATGTAAAACAGATCATAATAAGTTGCTAATTTTTGGATTGAAGAGTTTCAAAAACAAGAAAAAAATAGTATGAAATTAATTTATAACCCTAGATAAACTTTTTGTTTTTTTGCAGAACACATTTATTTACTAAGGCTTTAACTATAAATTTGTAAATTTAATACGTTCTAAATCTAATTATAATAATCCTATTAACACATCCCAAATAATTGGACTCAAAAAAAAATATTTACATTAAAGGTGCTAGACAACATAATCTAAAAAATATCGACTTGTCGATACCTAGAGATAAATTGGTTGTTATAACAGGTTTGTCTGGATCAGGAAAATCCTCTTTAGCTTTTGATACTATTTATGCTGAAGGACAAAGAAGATATGTTGAATCACTATCTTCTTACGCTAGGCAATTTCTAGGCCTTATGGAAAAGCCAGACTTGGATTTTATAGAAGGACTTTCTCCAGCTATTTCAATTGAGCAAAAAGCTACAGCTCGCAATCCAAGATCTACCGTAGGTACAGTAACAGAGATTCATGATTATTTACGTCTTCTATATGCTCATATTGGGAAACCCCATTGTTGGAAATGTGGTAGCGTCATCCAAAAGCAGACCACTCAGCAAATTGTTGATTCAATTATGCAATTCAAGAAAAACACAAAATTGCATGTTCTTGCTCCTATTGTTCGAGGCAGAAAAGGAGAACATAAAAAATTAATTGAAGGTATTCGAAAAGAAGGTTTTGTTAGAGTTCGGATTAACGGTGAAGTTGTTGCTTTAGGAAGTGATATTCAGCTAGAAAAAAATAAAAAACATACAATAGAGATAGTTATTGATAGGTTAATCATTAGTAAGGAAGTTAAAGAAAGGCTGACTGAATCAGTTGAGCTTGCATTGAAAGTTGGAGAAGGTGTTGCCATTATCAATGAGTTGCCTAATAAAGAGCATGTTTTTTCTGAAAAACTTGCTTGCTTAAGTTGTCAAATTTCATTTCAAGAAATAGCGCCAAGAATGTTTTCTTTCAACTCTCCTTATGGTGCTTGTAAAAAATGTGATGGGATTGGGTCACATATGGAGGTTGATCCTAATATGGTGGTGCCAGATAAGACCAAAAGCTTAATTCAAGGAGCCATTGCGCCCCTTGGTGAGCAGCCCCGGGGGAATTGGTATGGTAGTATGTTAAAAAGTTTGTCCCAACACTTTAATTTTAATTTTACAACACCCTGGGTTAAGTTGTCTAAGGATGTTCGCAGAATGCTTCTATATGGTACAGGAAAGCAAAAAATTAAAATGACATATAGTTCAAAAAGATGGAATGGAACATATTCAGGGGGTTGGGAAGGAGCAATCCCCAATTTGGCTAGAAGATATACTCAAACGAAGTCTTCAGGTATCCGAGAATGGATAGAGCAATTTATGAGCATGAAATCATGCTCTGGGTGCGATGGCACAAGATTAAAAAAAGAAACCTTGGCGGTGAAAATCAATAATCATCATATTGGTGAAATATCTTCAATGCCAATTCAAAACCTTAGTCATTTCTTTGACGATTTAAAATTATCAAAAATGGAAAAAGAAATTTCTGATCAAATTTTAAAAGAAATTCGTCAAAGACTATCTTTTCTTATTAATGTAGGGTTGAGTTATCTAACTCTTGATAGATCAGCAGCGACTTTATCTGGAGGAGAGGCTCAAAGAATCAGGCTTGCTACTCAAATTGGATCTCAATTAATGGGGGTTTTATATATACTTGATGAGCCCTCCATTGGTTTACATCCAAGAGACAATAATCGTTTAATTACAACTTTAAAATCATTAAGAGATATTGGAAATTCAATTTTAGTTGTAGAGCATGATCAGGA
>JAYPLH010000105.1:0-6715 GCA_038365355.1 Fidelibacterota bacterium | reverse complement strand
AAATAACGCCTTCAAAACACATTGCCTTGCAGCTCTACGTGGATGCAAATTAATTATTGTCACGTTTGAACATCACATTTTTCTTTGGTAAGTAAATGTTTTTTAATTTAGCAATATCCATCATTCTCTTCTCAGCAACTTTTAATGCTGCAGAATGGGTTGTTACTCCGTCATCTTTTGATCTTTTAAAAATTGCTAACAAAGTATCATAAATACCTTCCTCTGCTTTGCGAAATGCCCTTTCGCGATTGTAACCTCCAATTTCATTAGCCACATTTATTAAACCACCAGCGTTAATTGCGTAATCAGGAGCATACAATATTCCTCTATCTTTTAGCATTTTTGAATGTTTCTCCTCCTTCTTTAATTGATTATTGGCTGCCCCAGCAATAATAGAACATTTTAGCCTAGGAATTGTGTCATCATCTAAAGTAGCACCCATAGCACAGGGAGAATAAATATCAATATCGGCATCATATATCTCATCGCGACCTAAAGGAATTGCGCCAAATTCATTTACAACTTTTTCTATAGAACTATCATAAAGATCTGTTGCATAAAGATGTGCCCCTTCTTTTTTTAAAAAATTGCATAAATGATACCCTACGTGACCAACACCCTGAATACCTATTTTAAGTCCCTCTAACGAATCTTTTCCTAAATGCGTTTTAACAGCTGCTTTAATTCCTGAACAAGTACCTAGCGCAGTAACTGGAGATGGGTCTCCACTTCCACCCAATGCTCGCGAAATCCCGGTTACGTATCTTGTCTCCATTCTCACCCATTCCATATCTTTAACACTAGTGCCAACGTCCTCTGCAGTAATATATCTTCCAGCTAACCCTTGAACAAATCGGCCAAAAGATCTAAATAATATCTCATTTTTATCTTTTTTAGAGTCTCCAATTATTACAGCCTTTCCACCTCCTAAATTTAAACCTGCGATAGCTGCCTTATAGCTCATACCTCTAGATAAACGTAATACATCTTTTAAAGCTGCTTCTTCATTTTCATAACTCCACATTCTACAACCTCCCAAAGCAGGACCAATTGCTGTGTTATGTACGGCAATAATTGCTTTTAAACCTGTATCCTTATCTCGACAAAATACAACTTCTTCATGGTCTCTTGAATCCATATTCTCAAATACTACTGTCATTTCTTACCTAAATTAAATATTAATTTGTAATTACAGGAGACAGCCATCCAAACGGGTCGCTCATTTCTCCTATTTGTATTTTAGTTAATGTTTTTTTTAATTTTTTTGTTATTGGCCCTAAATCTTCTTTATAATAATCATAAACCTCATTCTGATATGTAATTCGACCTACCGGGGTAATTTGAACTGCAGTACCAGTGCAAAATACTTCTTCTGCTTCAAAAAGATCCGATAAAGAGACATCGGTTTCTTCAACTTTTATATTTAGAATTTCTGAGGCGATTTTACACACCGAATCCCTAGTTACACCTTTAAGAATAGATCCACTTACATTTGGAGTTTTCAGTATTCCACCATGATAAATAAATAAATTAGCTGAACCTATCTCTTCAATTCTGTCTTCAGAAATAGAATCTAAATAAATTACCTCATCAAAGCCTTCTTCTTTAGCTTTGACTAAAGGAAATAGAGAAGCTGAATAATTTCCTATTGCCTTAGCGTTCCCAATGCCTTTTGATGCTGCTCGATGAAAATTCGTTTCAATTTTTAAATTTAAGAATTTTAAATCACCTTTAAAATATGGTCCAACAGGAGAAACATATATCATAAATCTATAATCTGTTGCTGGACCAACTCCTAAAGCAGGAGAGACTCCCCAAACAATTGGTCTTATATACATACTCCCTTTACCATAAGGAGGAACAAAATCAAGATTATCTCTAACCGTTTGAAAAACAGCGTCTATGAAAAAATCCGTATTTATCTTAGGGATACATAGTCTTTCTGTTGACCACGCAAGCCTTTTTGCGTTTTTATCTATTCTAAATAATACTATCCTTTCATCAGAAGTTTGAAATGCTTTTGTTCCTTCAAAAACTCCCTGGCCATAATTAAGAACTACAGCGGCAGGAGATAATTCTATATTACCATAAGGTATCAAAGACCCATTTACCCAATTTTCTCCAACGCGGCAATTAGCACTGTACATACTTCGAGTCTTTAATAAATCAAAACCCAATGAATCCCAATCAACAACTGCTTTTTTTAATGGCATTTTGTTAATTCCCTTGATATTACTAATTCCTGAATTTCTGAAGTCCCTTCATAGATTTCAGTAATCTTTGCATCTCTCATAAGCCTTTCTATTCCATAATCTTGAATATAGCCATAGCTCCCATGAATTTGAACACATTCAATTGCTGCATCCATAGCAATTTTTGAGGCAAATAACTTAGCCATAGAACTCTCTTTATTATGTTTTTTACCTTGATCTTTTAAATATGCGGCTTTGCCTACGAGCAGCCTTGCGGCCTCTAAATTTGTAGCCATATTTGCAATTTTTTTTCTTATTGCCCCAAATGAATTAATTGGCCTATCAAATTGTTTTCTTTTGTTTGAATAAGATATTGATTTTTCCAAAGCGGACCTAGCTAAACCAACTGCCTGAGCAGCTATACCAATCCGTCCGCCACTCAAGGCATTCATCGCTATTTGAAAACCTTGTCCTTCAGAGCCTAGGAGGTTGCTTTCTGGTATAATACAATTATCAAAATATAATTCGCATGTGTCTGACGCTCGTATCCCTAATTTATCTTCTTTTTTCCCAGTTCTTAATCCTGGAGTATTCTTATCTATAATAAAGCATGAAATATTTTTTCTTTTTTCCTCTTTTTTTGTTAGACAAAAACAAATAACTAGATCACTGCTATGACCATTAGTAACCCAATTTTTAGCACCATTGATAAGATATTTATTCCCGCTTTTTTTTGCAAAAGTTTTCATATTCCTTGCATCTGATCCAGATTGTGGTTCACTTAAACTATAAGCTCCAAGTTTTTCTCCTTTAGCAAGTGGTTTAAGAAATTTATTTTTTTGCTCACTATTACCCCAGTCTAATAGTACTTGACATACCAAGGAATTGTTAACCGACATAATAGTTGAAGTTGCTAACTCCACTGCTGCAATTTCCTCAACTGCTAAAACATATGAAGCCGTATTAAAACCCGATCCACCCCATTTTTTTGGAACCATCATCCCCATCAATCCTAATTCACCCATTTTTTTTACTTGTTCTTTTGGGAATTGTGAATGGCGGTCTCTATAGGCTATCCCGGGTGCTAATTCTGTATTTGCAAATTCTCTTGTCATTTTTATCAAAAATTTTTGCTCTGATGATAAAGAAAAATCAATCATAGCTTTCTACAATTATTGCGGAAGCTTCACCTCCGCCAATACACAAAGTTGCAAGTCCATTTTTAACATTTTTATTTTTCATCCCATTTAATAATGTAGTTAATATTCTTGATCCTGAAGCTCCTATCGGGTGTCCTAACGCAACAGCACCACCATAAATATTTACATTTTCAGAAGGAATTTTCAGGTCATCCATTGCAGCCATTGTTACAGCTGCAAAAGCTTCATTTATTTCCCATAAATCAATTTTTTCGATAGGCATTTTTGCTTTTTTTAATACCTTAGTGATCGCTTTTCCTGGTGCAGAAGTAAACCACTCCGGTTCATGAGCTACAGATGCATGAGCTATAATTTTTGCTAAAGGCTTTATACCGAGTTTTTCTGCATTCAACTCATTAGTAATTAATAGCACAGCAGCACCATCATTAAGTTTTGAAGCATTTGCAGCTGTTATTGTTCCTCCCTGGGAAAAGACAGCTTTTAATCGAGATATTCTATCTAACTTTGCTTTGTACGGCTCTTCATCTTTTTCAATTAAAATATTATTACCTTTCCTATCCTTAAGCGATATTGGGACAATTTCTTTTTTAAAAATATTTTTCTTGTATGCTTCAAGGACTTTCGAATATGATTTAATAGCAAAATCATCTTGATCCTGCCTACTGTAACCTCGTTCAGATACTAATAGTTCTGCACAACTTCCCATATGCTGCTCAGTATAGGCATCCCATAATCCATCATGGATCAAACTATCAACAGCCTTCGCATGACCTAATCTAGTGCCCTTTCTAGAATTCATTAGTAGGTGAGGAGCATTTGACATGCTTTCCATTCCACCTGCTAGTATTATATCTGCATCACCACAACGAATAGCTTGGTCAGCAAGCATTACAGCTTTTAAACCTGAACCACACATCTTATTTATAGTTAGAGCTTCAATGGAGCTTTCACATCCTCCCTTTAATGCAGCTTGTCTAGCAGGGGCCTGACCTTGCCCTGCAGATAAAACATTACCAAGGATTATTTCGTTAATTAAAGTTCTATCAAATCTAATATCTTTAAGAAGATCTTGAATAACAAATGATGCTAATTCGGATGCTGAAAATGAGGAAAGGTTTCCTTGAAAAGATCCAATTGGAGTACGTTTAGCTTTGAGAATTACAGAGTTTGAATGCATTACAATCCCATATTTAAAATTAGATTATATTTACCATTAATTGACATTATTTAAATAATTAATTTGCAAATTTAATAATTTAAAGTCTATCGTAAGCTTCTATAATCTTTTTTACAAGAGGATGCCTCACAACATCATTTTGATTAAGATTTGCAAAACCAATACCTCTAATGCCTTTTAATACTTTAGCTACCTGTACAAGACCAGATTCTTTTTTTGATTGTAAATCAATCTGTGTAACATCGCCTGTAATTATAGATTTTGATCCTACTCCTAGTCTGGTCAAAAACATTTTCATTTGCGTAATCGTTGAATTTTGAGCTTCATCTAAAATCATGAAGGAGTTATCAAGTGTTCTACCTCTCATATACGCTAGGGGGACAATCTCAATTATTTTAGTTTCTAACAACTTAAATAATTTTTTTTCATCATATAAAATATTTAATGCGTCATATAATGGAGCTAAATACGGATCAACTTTATCTTTAAGATCTCCAGGTAAAAATCCTAAATTCTCTCCTGCTTCTACAGCAGGCCGACATAAAACAATCTTATCAATTAAATTGTGTTCTAATGCTGAGACTGCAAAGCATACAGCAAGAAAAGTTTTTCCAGTTCCCGCTGGTCCATTACAAAAAACAACATCATTATTGAATACAGTTTTGCAGTATCTAATCTGGCCATCTGTTTTGGGGCTGACTGTACCTTTTCTAGCGTAACATATAGTGTAATGGGAGTTGATTTCTTGTTTGTTATCATAATTATCTTTTACTTTGACCATTGATATTAGATTTTTCACGTCACTTTTTTCTAGACCTCCTTTACTATTTAAAGTTTCAATCATTTCATAAAAGATTTGATTTACTTTATCAACATTATTTTCATTACCTGTAATTTTAATTTTATGACCGCGGGCTATAATGCTTACAGGTATTACTGATTGAATCAATTTAAGGTTGCAATCTGCAACGCCTAATATAGATACTAAGTCTAGAGATTTAATATCAATGATCTTTTCCAAAATTCTATTTATCAATTAATTTCATGCTTAAAAATTAGGTTCAATAATTATATTATATTCAAAACATATACTAAATGCATTATCACTTTATTTTTTTCTTGGATTCGGAATAAATTGTACAACAAACAGTGTCCGTTCAAAGGCAAAAATTCAAAATATTGATTACTTGATTGACCAAGGAAAACTGTTATGGGATCAAAGACTTGACTCATTAGCATTGGACAAAGCTGAACATTTCATCAATCTCGCACATAAGCAACGTGAAAATGATTTTGAATTGTCTGTTCTTTATAGTCAAATATCTTTTACAAGAGCATATTTTTTTGAAAATAATAATCAAAAACAAGATTCATTGTTTTTACAAGGAAGTCAATCATGTCAAAAGGCTGTCATGATTCATGAAGATTTTAAACCAATCTACATTTTATCAAAGGGTGATAGCTCATTCAAATTATTATCAGCAATAGCTGATGCACCACTATCAACTGTTCCTGGTTTATATTGGTGGGCTGTAAACTTAGGGATGTATTTAAATAACCAACCTGTTTTAGTCAGGATTAAACAACGGGAATTATTAGAAGTAATAATGCATAGGGTTATTAGCCTTGATCCTGGATTTAATTTTAGTGGTCCTTATAGATTTTTTGGGTCATTATATACAAGAATACCTGGTATTGAACTTTCTCAATCAAAAACTTATTTTGACCAAGCAATAATAGCTAATCCTGAGTACCTTGGAAATAAAGTATTAATGGCACAATTTTACTATCAAAAAGCAGGCAACCGGGAGGATTTCCACAACACATTAAAAACAGTATTAGGAACAGATCTAAATAAATACCCAGAGATTATGGCCGATAACTTTTTCTATCAAAAAAAGGCCGAATCCCTTTTAAAAAACGAACTAATTCTCTTTGAATAGTTTAATTTAGGGCGCTAAAGAAAAAAACCCTCCTCTATAGATTTCTTTATCGGTTAAAATTAACGATCATTTATTATCTAGAGTTTCCAGTACAAAAAATATAAAAAAATTAAGAGGAAATAAATTCATATTGTGTAAGTGCCAATCTTACCGATTCTAAATTGGTTTTTTGATATATTAAAATAAGGAAAGAGCCAAATATTTATAATGCAGGATTGAAATATTATCTAAATTGATTAACAT
>JAYPLH010000104.1:0-6726 GCA_038365355.1 Fidelibacterota bacterium | reverse complement strand
TTGATACCATAATCAAGATATGTAAATCCATCTGCCAAAGTAAATGCTAATTCTTGGGCTGCAGTAGAACCAGCCTCTCTAATATGATACCCACTAATCGATATAGTATTGTAATATGGCATAAACTTGGTACAATATGATAGCATATCTGTAATTAATCTCATTGAAGGTTCAGGAGGAAAGACCCACTCTTTTTGTGCAGTGAATTCTTTTAGTATATCATTTTGAAGGGTTCCTTTTAATTGAGATGGAGATATGCCCTGTTCTTCACCTGCAGCAATATAAAAAGCTAACAAAATAATTGCAGGACCGTTAATTGTTTGAGACACTGTAATTTCATTTAAATTTATACCTTGAAAAAGCTTTTGCATCTCTGGCAAAGAAAATACACTTACCCCACATTTTCCTATTTCTCCTTTTGATAAGGGATGATCTGGATCATATCCCATCAATGTTGGCATATCATAAGCGACAGACAATCCAGTTTGACCTTTTTTTAATAACTGCTTAAACCTTTTATTTGTCTCTTGCGGCGTTCCAAATCCTGCAAATTGACGCATAGTCCACAATTTGCCCCTATATAAATTTGAGTGAATGCCTCGAGTAAATGGAAATTGTCCTGGAAAACCAAGTTTTTCAAGGTAATCATTAGATGGATTTGAAGGAAAGTAACAAGGATCCTGACTCTCTCCCGAAAGTGTATCAAAATCAAAGTCTCTTTCTTTGGAAGATTTTATTTCATTATTCCACTTTTTATATTTCTTTTGGAACAATTCTAATTGATTACTCATCTTTTCTAGAGGACTATAAAGGATTCATTCAATCTATTCAAAAAAGTAATTATAAGCAACAATTCAAATAAAACTACTAATCGGAATTTAGTATAAGCTTTACACTTTCAAATAAAGTCTCATTATCTAGACCGAGGCTCTTTAAAACTTCATTTCTCGAACCATGCTGGACAAATGAATCTGGTAATCCAATCCGCTTTAATTTACCTTTAAAATTATTCTCTAAAAGCCAACTTGAAACACCATCTCCAAAACCACCAGCAATATTACTTTCTTCTAAAGTGATAAAAGTTGAAAATTTTGAAACTGCACTTTTCAAATATGAGGTGTCCATAGGTTTAATAAATCTACAGTTTACCACTTCAAGATTTAATCCAATAACATTAAGTTTTTCAGCTACTTCTAATGCATTATAAACCATTGGCCCAACAGCTAAAATTGCACCATCTGTTCCTTCTCTACATACTTCCCATGATCCAATTGGAAGTAGTTCCATCTGACCAGATTCATTGAATTCAATGGAACTCGCCTTTGGATATCGAATTGCAAATGGTCTATCAGAAATATTTAATGCAGTATGTAGTAAATTTCTGAATTCATTTCCATTTTTTGGAGCAGCTAAAATTAAATCTTGTATGCATCTAAGGTATGAAAGATCTAAAGCCCCATGATGTGTTGGTCCATCTTCTCCCGCTATTCCTGATCGATCAAGACAAAAGATAACCGGTAAATGTTGAATTGCGCAATCATGTATGATATGATCATAGGCTCTTTGTAAAAAAGTTGAGTAAATTGCAACAATGGGTCTAATTCCCTGAGATGCTAATCCCGAGGCAAAGGTTACAGCATGACCCTCTGCAATACCTACATCATAGTACCGATCAGGAAACATTTTTGAATATGGAACTAGTCCAGTACCTTCCCTCATGGCAGCAGTAATACATACTGTATCCTTTCGATTTTGGGCTATCTCACAAACTAGCTTACCAAAAACATCTTGAAAAATTGGTGGGGATGGTTTTTTTAATCTATCTTCTTTTTTAACTTTATTTTGTACTTCTTGATTGCTACCAGCTTTAACTGCATGAAATTTAACAGCATCATCATGATATTCACGATTTTCCATATCTAAAGATACCATTCCCTTCCCTTTTTTCGTTAAAATGTGAAGCAAAACAGGATTTTGAATATCTTTAATATTGTTCAAGGTGCTGACTACTTCACCTAAGTCATGTCCGTCAATTGGACCAAAATACCGAAACCCTAATTCGTCAAATAAAATTCCAGGAACAATTAAACTTTTTAAACTTTCTTCAATTTTTTTTATTAAAGCTCTGGTCTTACTCCTAGCTATAGGAAGCTTTCCTGTCATGTCCCAAAATTCATTCCGAACTCTATTGTAAAGCGGGTTTGATATTAAACGAGTAAAATATCTGGAAATTGCACCAACATTTGGACTTATCGACATTTCATTATCATTTAAAATAACTAGAAATTGCTTACCGAGGTGGCCTGCATTATTTATGCCTTCAAAGGCAAGTCCTCCTGTCATAGAACCATCTCCAATTATAGCTGCTACTCTATAATCTTCTCTTTTTTGTCTTCGAGCCTCTGCTATACCAAGAGCAGCTGAAATAGAAGTGGAGGCATGACCTGCTCCAATCACATCATACTCACTCTCAGAACGTTTTAAAAAACCACTTAGCCCATTAAATTTTCGAATTGTTTTAAAATCATTAAATCGTCCAGTTAGTAATTTATGAGCATAACCTTGATGTCCAACATCCCATACAAGTTTATCTTTAGGTGTATCAAAAACATGATGAAGTGCCACTGATAACTCTACAACACCTAAGGTTGGTGCTAAATGTCCACCTATTTCGGTTATTGTATCGATTGTATAAGAACGGATCTCCTGACAAAGCTCTAACAATTCATCGTTGCTGTATCCCCGTATATCTTTCGGCGAATTTATTTTAGAAAGAAATTCAAACTGCATAATCCTAATTCATATTCTTATAGTAAAATTTACTAGTTTTATCAAACATCATCTTATGAAAAATATCAATGCCATCAATCTCAGGATGAAATGACAGACCTAATAAGTTTTTAGCAAAAATAGCTACGGGCAGATTTTGATGCTTTGCAACTATATCAATATCTTTCCCAATATATCTGATTTTTGGTGCTCTAATAAATGTAGAATGAAATTCTATCTCTTTAGAACAATTATATTGAAAAAAAATCCTTTTTTTAGAAGAGTGTATTTGCCTACCATATGCATTGCGTGAGACAGAAAGATCAAATAAACAAAGGGGATCTACTCTTTCATCATCAACATCCTTACTCATGAGGATTAACCCAGCACAAGTTCCTAAAACAGGGTTATTTTTTGCAAAATTAATTATCGATTCTCTTAGATTATATTTTGTCATTAGCAGCGAAAGAGTAGTTGATTCTCCTCCAGGTATTATTAATCCATCAGATTGCTTTAAATCATCAGCAGATTTAACAGGAAAAGAATTTAATCCAATTTTTTTAAGAAGATTGTGATGTAATGCATATCCACCCTGCAACTCTAATACACCTATTTTTATTACCAACCCCTTTCCTGCAATCTATCTTCTTCAGCTATTTCTGACATATCTAACCCTTTCATGGCCTTTTTGAGACCTTTACTAGCTTTAGCAACTACCTCACTATTTTGATAGTGTGTTGTAGCTTCCACTACTGCTTTTGCTCTTTCTGCTGGGTCATCGCTCTTAAAAATTCCTGACCCTACAAAAACTGTTTCTGCTCCAAGTTGCATCATTAATGATGCATCTGCAGGAGTAGCTATACCCCCCGCTGCAAAATTTGGAACAGGTAGTTTACCTATTTTTGCAACTTGCTGTAAAAGAGAAACGGGAGCACCTATATTTTTGGCTTCAGCTACAATTTCTTCTTTATCCAATCTGGTAACACGTTTAATGTCAGTCATTACGGTTCTCATATGTCGCACAGCTTCTACAATATTTCCACTTCCTGCTTCTCCTTTTGTTCTTATCATTGCTGCACCTTCAGCTATTCTACGCAGAGCTTCTCCTAGGTTCCTACATCCACATACAAATGGTATTTTAAAGTCGTGTTTCCAAACATGATTATGCTCATCTGCTGGGGTCAGAACCTCACTTTCATCAATAAAATCAACCTCTAAAGTTTCTAAAACTTGTGCCTCAGCAAAATGACCAATTCTGCATTTAGCCATAACGGGTATGGATACAGCGTTTTGAATACCTAAAATCATTTCAGGGTCACTCATTCTAGCTATTCCACCATCTTTCCTAATATCTGAAGGTATCCTCTCTAGTGCCATAACTGCACAGGCTCCCGAATCTTCAGCAATTTTTGCTTGATCAACATTTGTGACATCCATTATAACTCCACCTTTTAACATCTCTGCCAATCCTACTTTAATTTCAAAATTGTTTTTACTCATAAATAATAGCTCCTTCGGTATTTTTACCGATTTTTTTAATTTTATTAACTACTCCTTGTATAATTTCATCTGGTGTGGACGCACCAGCAGAAATACCTACTGAATTACAATTATCAAACATTTCTTTCTTTAGTTCTGAAGAGGAAGTAACCTGATATGAACGCTTATTCCTTTCAAGGGAAAGTTGTGTAAGCCTTTTAGAATTTGCGCTAGTATAAGAACCAATAACAATCATTACATCACACTGGACAGCTAATTCTTTAATTTGTTCATGATTTCTTCTTGTAGGAAAACAAATTGTATTGATAAAACGAAGGTCATACACTTTCTGCATCAAAATATTAATAATTTCTTGAACGTTTTCGATCATTTGTGTTGATTGACTTACGATACCTGCTCTTTTTACTTTTCGCATATTTTTAGCTTCGTCAATATTTGCGATAATAATTGGCTTTTCTACCTGTGCAGCTATTGCAACAACCTCATCATGACCATGATCACCAATAATAATTGTTTTCCTTCCTTCTTTTTCAAGTGCCTTTATTTCATGGTGTATTTCAGTCACCAATGGACATGTACCGTCCACTAAATTTATATTTTTCTTTTTTGCTTCCTTCCAAAGTTCGGGCGCTGTACCATGAGCACGAAAGAGTAAAGTTTTTCCATCAGGGACCTGATCAATTTTTTCAACTACCTTAGCTCCTGCTTTATCTAGGTTTTCAATAACCCGCTCATTATGCACAATCGTTCCCAACATGTAAACATCTCCCTTTTCACTTGCAGTATCATAAGCTAGGTTGACTGCGTCTCGGACCCCAAAACAATAGCCCGCATCTTTTGCAATGAATATTTTCATTATTTTTGAAGGTCTGCCATTTTTTTCTCTAGAGAAACTTTTGTTGTGGTAACAACATTTTTAATAGTATCCTCAAAACTTGTATTCAACATTGCACCAGAAGCAAATGCATGTCCACCACCTCCAATAGAATTAGCAATGTCATTAATTCTGTACTTTCCCTTCGATCTAAAATTTACTCTACATTTTTTATCAGCGGTTTCAAAAATCATTGCGGAAACTTCAACCCCTCGGATGGATCTTATGATATCCGTAAATCCTTCGACATCAGATTTACTCGCATTTGCATCTTTCAACATTTTTTGGCTAATGGCAAACCAAGCAAATATCCCATTAAGCTCATAATTTAAATTGGAAAGAAAATCGCCTAAAAGTTGCATTCTTTCCCTAGAACTATTTTCATATACATGTTGATAAATTATACTTGTTTCAATTCCATTTTTTATGGACTCAATGGCTATCTCATGGCATTTTTTATCGGTATTACTATATTTAAAACAACCTGTGTCCGTCATGACCGCTGTATAGATACCTAACATACTATCTTTACTGATAGCATTTTCTCTTACTATTTTTAAGTATTCATAAACCATACATCCTGTAGCGGCTGCACTCAAATCCACTAAATTATGAGTGAATGGATGCTTAATCGGGTGAGGATGATGGTCAATATTCATTGTAATAACACCCAACTGATCTAAAATAGTTTTAACCTTCCTTGTTCTAGAATAATCTCCCACATCAAAAATAATAGCCAAATCAACAGTTTTCAACCAATCATCATGCTCACTTTCTTTGTAAGATTCAAAAATCTTATGTCTATCTAAAAAGTTATATTCTTCAGGTAAAGGAGAATAGTTAATTATCTTAGTGTCTATACCTTCTTCAAGTAAATGATAGTAAAGCCCAACCTCTGCACCCAAACCGTCTCCATCAGGATTCTCATGAGTAGTTAATACAATTTTTTTGCACGAAGAAATGATCTCATCAACAAGCCGCCAATTAATAGTGGTATTGTTAAAGTTTAAATTATTTATAGTCCCAGACAATTTCTTTTTTTCCTTTTTGAAAATTTTCTATTCTAGCTAAAACAAAGAAAAAGTCAGATAACCTATTGATATATTTTTTATGGCTATCTGGAACAAACTCATTCTCACTCAGGGCTATTATAGCTCTTTCAGCATCTCTGCACTCCGATCGTGCAATATGAATCCGAGCAGTAAACTCAGATCCCCCAGGGAGAATAAACTCATTAAGTGGTGGTAACAGCGAATTAATTTTCTCTGTATTTGAATCTAACCAATCAATTCTAGAATTTTCTAACAAATTTAACTCTACATCGGGTATCGCTAATTCCCCGCCTAAATTAAATAAATCTTGTTGAATCTCCTCAAGAGCTTTATCAGACTGCTTATTTGATTCAATTCTTGACCATCCTATTATTGAGTTTAATTTATCTACCGCACCCATCGCATGAATTCTAAGACTATTTTTAGAAATACGCTCCCCATTACCTAGACCTGTCTGTCCTGCATCTCCAGTCTTAGTTGTAACTTTTGTTATTCTCATTAAAAGAAAATCCAAGTGACAATTATAAAAAG
>JAYPLH010000103.1:0-6780 GCA_038365355.1 Fidelibacterota bacterium | reverse complement strand
GCATTATAGTGGTCCTTAATCTTTCTGGTTTCTCCCCAAGGTAATTCCCAAATGTTTTTATGAGAACTTACCTCAAAAGAACTTGAAAAATTTTGTCCAGGAAACATTGTTCCATTTGTAAATACGAGGCCTAGTTTTGATTTTGCGATAATATTTTTATTATTATAAGTAACACTATATTCTAAATAATTTTTATTTTCAAATATATTGACCTCAATTTCACCATTTGGTGAACGAACAACGAAAGTATGGAAACTCTGGCTACAGCTTAAAAGAGAGAATCCAAGGAAATACAGATGTAATTTGTATTTAATGAGTTTATCCCATAACTTTAAGAAAATCATATTGAACAGATGGTTTTACAAACCTTGAAAAAAAAACTTCATTGGAAATTGAAATCTTTTGCGCCAAAAATATTCATTGTGATCTTCCCCTTCAAACTTTTTGGTTAACCAATTTTCACCTTTAGTATATCCTCTGCGCATTAAGAGAGAGTCCACTCTAACCTGAAATGGCTCATATAGGCTATCTAAACCAATAGTACCAAAGTCAAAATAAATTTTATGGGTTTTAGGGCTCGGTAAATTATTTTTTAGATACTCTATAAAAACACCATCCAAAGCAGGCCAATGAGATGATATACATGCTGCATTTCCAAATACATTTGGATATTCACATATTGCATAAGCAGAAATAAGTCCTCCCATACTTGCCCCTGCAAGATATGTGTGATTTCTTCCTTTTTTTGTTTTATAATGCTTGTCGATGTAAGGTTTTAACTCTTTTACCAAAAACTTCAAGAACTGATCAGAAGAGATACCATTTTCCCGATATCCATCTTGAACCCACTTTTCCTGATTAGGAATGCGTTTCTCAATTTCTTTTTTAGGCTTTGCTGGCATATACTCAGAAAATCTTTTTGCCCCTGCATTAAATACTCCAACTACCATTATAGGAGGGATAATTCCTATGTTAATTAAGCTATCTAAAGTTTCATCTACCTGCCGGCCGTGGCTATATTGATCATTTATCCATCTTTTTTTTCCATGAAATATATTTTGCCCATCAAACATGTATAATACTGGCAAAGATGATCCTTCTTCATAATTGGAGGGTAACCATACTTCGATATCTCGTGAACTAACATATTTTGAAGGAAAATTTTTGTATACAACATATATTTGTGATTTAATTTTATTATCATTTAAAGCAAAATCATTATTTTTACAAAAATGCAAAAAAAGACAGGCCATTAAAATAAAATTCAATTTAAAAAAAATCTTCACTTAAAAATTTTACAAACTCTATTTATCTGAAGTTTTAGATAAGTAAAATACAACAGCATATATTAAAAACATTCCGTACAAAAAATAGGGTGGGAAAAAACTATCCGATTTGATTACAAAATTTTCATATATGACTAATATAATAAATATAATCCCAATCAAAAACTTTAGGATTTCTAAATAATTTTTATTCATATCTTCATAGCATAAAATTATCGCTTGCAGATTTACTCAATTTTTTAAATTATCTGAATTTTCAGAAATATTAATCAAAGGATTCTCGCCATATGCATTTTTTGAAGGGTCACCTTTTAAAAAACATGTCCAATAATGATAGGGAACTAAGCCAATAATAGTAAACGGTAAAAGAATAAACCAACCTGGCTTACCAGTATCGTGAAATCTTCTAACTGTTACTGAAATTGTTGGCAACAGAAATACAAAATACACAAAACTAAACAATCTACTTTCAAATGGTTCTAAAAAAGCTGATTCCCCATTATTTGATTCTTTATTTTCAACATCTCCATTATTAAAAGAGGTAGATGATATAGGACTTGGAGGGTCTATTTCCATAGCAAACAAAAAAATAAAAAATAAAAAAACCATCCAATAATTGTATTCTGATCTAGATGATCTTCCCTGAAACTGAAGTACGTTTTTTAAAACTGATTTTAATGCTTCAAAAAAATTCAACTTACTCTATAACATTTTTAAAATTTCGAAAAATTATTAAAACTTAAAATATGAAGAAATACATTAATTTTTTTCAATTTACTTTATTTACTAAAATGTAGATATACAAAATATGTAAGCAAAAGTAATCTAAGAGTCCACAATAAAGTTCGAATCCAATTCATAGCGACAAGTTGATTGACTACCAATTCTTGATAACCTGCGATTAATTCATTGTGAGCCTTGGTAAAAAAAACTCCTGTTATCAACCAGATTAAAACAAGTATTATAATAGATATGGTTAGAAAGGGACTCTTGAAACTCTTATCTAAAAATAACATGATGCCCGTTATTAATTCAGCTAGCATTATGGGCATTACGATTATTGAGATCTTATTCATATGAAACTTTTGAAAAGCAGTATACAATTCCTTTTCAATAAAATGAAAAGATGGATAATGAACAATTTGAATTACCCATATGACCCCAGTCATTATTGAAGTAAAAATCAAATGGCCTAATAAAACGAAATTATTTGGTAGCATATATTTAATATAATGAAATGAGTATTTTTAAAAAACACATACGATTTATAAGAATAGACAAGTCTTGAAAAAAATTATATTTTTCCTAAAAGAAAATATCCAACGAATCCAAATAATTCATAGAAACTTCTTTTCGAGAAGGTTAGTCCTCTTATACTCGGGATAAAATTATTTAATTTGAATATCTCTTTTTTAAAGGAATCCGAGTTTTGAACCGAAAGCAAATCAGCATGAATACCTTGCTTCATAAACAATCCATTTGCTCGTCTCATGTGAGATTGACTAGTGATTAATAGAATGTTATTTAATTGTGTCTCCTCAGTGTAAATCTGGAATTGAGTTGCCTCGTCCAATGTGTTTTTTACCTCATTCCCATATATAATAAATTGGTTCTTTTGGACTCCATTTTGAAATGCAAAACGTTTTACTAATTCACTGGTATCAAATGAACCCAAGTCAGATTTCGGTATAAAGTTTCCATAATAAATGGTTTTCACTTTACCCAAAATAACTAAATCTATTCCTTTAAAAAATCTCTCTGCAGCATTATTGAACATAAAATAATTTTGAGATTGAAAATTGCTTGTTTTATTCATCGACCTTTTCAAATACCATTGACTATCTACTCCTCCAGTAAGAATAACTGCGCAATCATATGTTTTTTCTTCATCATAAGTATCCTCCATACTCCAAATAGTATAAAACAGAATACCTGTCATAGGAATACTTAATAAATAAAAATAGAAGATAAAACCAACGATGACTTTACCTGGCTTATTTTGTTTAATCAAAAATAGTATGAGTATGGAAAATTGTAAAACCGGATTAATAAAAAACTTTACAATTTCTTGAAGCATGGGTTTACTCTGTTCTATTTATAAATTATTATGCAAATAATTTTATAAGTAAAAAATAGCTAAAGACTAATTGAGTCAAAATATTGAATTCTAAACAGTATATTTTTTTAGAAACATTCTCTAAAAAAGATTCCATGCTTCTAAGACCGTTTTTTTTAACAATTTTTGCCTTTTATTTAAGTTTTCTACCCAATCAATACTTGCACCTTTATCTGATGAATCTGATATATATTTGAACGCAATAAAAGAAATATCAAATTTTAAACAAACTTTCGCCAGAGCATATGATTCCATATCAACAACATCTCCTACATGCCCACCAGTAATAGCTGTAAAACTATCTCCAGTAGCACAAGTTAGGAGATGATTTAAAGGATTATTTTCAAAGGATGAAAAATCAATTTTTTTCGATATGTCATCCTCAAAAGGAGTTTCATATTTTTCAAAACCAAGCCCAGATACATCCATATCTCTTTGAACAAATTTGGTGCAATCAACAAGGCTACCTACCTTTACTTTTTTTGAACCGGCTGTACCATAATTAACGATGTATTCTGGTCTTCCTTTTTTGAGTAAATATTCTGTTAAATTTATGGCCGCATTTACTTTACCGACTCCTGTATAAAGCAAGTCATAGTTTGAGCCTTTTATGCTAAACTCATCTTTAAGTGCGCAAACTACAAGAGGATTATTCATAACTGATTAAGCTTTTTAATGTTTTAATTTTTGTTTCTAAATAATAGTCACTTCTTGGTACATATTTTAGATCAATTAAAACCAAATGGTTTTGAACATTAAATCCTGCAGAAAAACATAATTTATCTACAGTTGCTAAAGTTCCTCCTGTAGCTAAAACATCATCTACAATTACCACAGAACCAGTACCCATTTGGATAGATAATTGATCACTACTATATTCAGTATCATAAGACTGAGAAACAATCTTCCCAGGTAACTTTCCCGGTTTTCTGCAAAGGACTACTCCACCTCCAAATTCAATAGCTAAAGCGCTAGCAAAAATAAAACCTCTAGATTCTACTCCAACCCAATAATCTGGCTTTAAAACAAGGTTTCCCATTTCTTGTACAGCATTTTTAAAAAGAGGGGATGCCAATAAAGGAGAAATATCTTTAAAACTCACTCCTTTAATAGGGAAATCATCAACATCCTTAATTAAAAATTTATAATCAGTTTTCATTTTTTTTTGATTCATATTGAATTTTATTTATTTAATCTAAAAGGTATTTTAAAAAAATTATAATTGTAAGAAAATTAAAAATCCAATTTAAGTTGTAAGTTGTAATCTTTTATAGCTAAAACGTCTTTTTTGTAAAGGTTGGTAATAGATATTCCTAATAACCTTACAGATTTGTCTATACTTTTATGAAAAATAAGTTGTTCAATTATTGGAAAAAAATCTTCTTTTTTTGAAATGTATCTATCAAGTGTCCTACTTCTAGTTTCTTGAGTAAAATCATTATATTTTATTTTGACAGTGATTGTCTTACCTCTATTTGAGTTCTTTTTCATTCTATTTTCAAGGTCTTCCGCAATTTGTTCTAATTTTTCTAAAATAAAATTTTTAGAATCTAAGTCACTTAAGAAAGTTTGTTCAGCACCAATTGACTTCCTTATACGATTTGGATTCACCGGGTTATTTTGTATGCTTCTTACTATTTCAAAATAGTGTTTTCCTGACTTCCCAAAATGCTTCAAAAGATCTACTTGATCAAATCTCCTTAAATCTTTTCCTGTAAAAATACCAAGACTATTCATTTTTTTTGCAGTTACTTTACCAACTCCAAAAAACTTTTCAATTTTTAATGAATCGATAAATGAATCTACATGACTTGGATGAATTGTCTTTTGTCCATTTGGCTTATTTATTTCTGTAGCAACCTTAGCAATAAACTTATTGATTGAAATGCCAGCAGAAGAATTTAGACCAATTTCTCTTTTGATTTTAGTTCGAATTTCTTTTGCTACTGTGCTTGCAAGACTAATATTTTTTTTATTTTCGGTAACATCCAAAAATGCCTCATCTAGCGATAATGGCTCTACCAAATCTGTATATTCAAAAAAAATACGTCTAATTTGTAATGATATCTCTTTGTATCTATGGAATCGAGGTTTTACAAAAATAAGGTTTTCACATATATTTTTTGCTACTACAGATGACATTGCAGATCTTACACCAAATTTACGAGCTTCATATGATGCAGCAGCTACTACACCTCTTTTGCTTTCACCTCCAACTGCTATAGCTTTGCCTTTTAAGTTTGAATCATCTAATTGCTCTACCGAAGCATAAAATGCATCCATATCTACATGAATAATTTTACGAATATTTTTTTTCACATTATCATAATCAACATTATAGACTAATATCTAAATCTATCTATATAATATTTTAATATTATTATATAAATAATTTAAAATGCAATCCTACCAAATTTTAATACGTCCAAGCAAAATATCTTTAAACATTAGCCAATCAGAAATTTTGGCGTATAATGGATTTGTAAAAGCTGCAGGCTTATTTTTTTCAAAGAAATAATGCCCACTCCAGGCAAAAGGATAAATTATGAATGGAGTAAAAAAAAGAAATATATATTTTTGATAATATATAACTACTAATAAAAACATGATAGTAACAAATTGTCCTATAAAGTGCAGCAACCTGCATTTTGGATTTTTATGCAATGTTAAATAATAATTGTAATAGCTTTTAATGTTCACTTTAAGATAACTCTAGGATTTAGAGACCTCTTTATTAATTCTATCTATTTTTTTTTCTATATCTTTTAGTCTATTTTCAACATATAATTTTATATTATCACTAGTATTATTGCTATCATCTCCAACCATCATTGAAGTTAATGTCGCAGTAAAAACACTTATCAGTACCATTCCAACAAATACCAGCAACGTTGTTAGTACCATACCACCAGAAGTTGTTGGATTATATATATCTGCAAAACCTCCAGTAACTATTGCATTAAATGACCACCATAAACTTTCCTTGTAATTACCAACCTTATTTGCACTATTACTAAACTCAATATGATTAATCACAAACGCACCTAAGATAAGAAGACCAATACTGTAAATAATCGTTCTTTTCATTAATTTGACATCGAGAATTTCAGAAAGAGAATCCATTCCTTTCCAAAAGAAGGATACCAGTTTAATTAGCTTAATAACCCTTAATAATCTTAAAATTCTTAATAAGCGGAATAACCGAATTGCTCTTCCAGACCTCATGATTTCATAGCTAGGTATGGGAATTGAAGTAATAAAATCAATCCAATGGTTTTTTATATACCAGCGTTTTGATGAAGCCATAAATAATTCAGAAAAAAAATTAATTTGAAAGACTAAGCAACATAAAGAGTCAATAATAAATATATTCCAAAG
>JAYPLH010000102.1:321-6798 GCA_038365355.1 Fidelibacterota bacterium | reverse complement strand
AAACATATAATGGACTTTAATCGTTATAAATATTCATCCATGGTTGTCACAGACTACAATTTCACAGTTCCCCTTGACTATCATCAAAAAGAGGGACTAAAAATTTCTATTTTTGCAAGAGAAATTCTAAATGAAAAACATGAAGGAAAATCTCTCCCCTACCTTATTTTTTTCCAAGGTGGCCCTGGATATGAGTCACCTAGGCCATTAACAAATTCTGGCTGGATTCAAAGAGCTAGTGAAGATTATAAGGTTTTATTAATCGATCAGCGAGGAACTGGGCTAAGCACTCCCATAGATTCAAATAACATGAAAAATCTGAGTGATCAGGAGTTAGCTGATTATTTGACTTTTTTTAGAGCAGATAATATTGTAAGAGATGCTGAACATATTAAAAAGCACCTTATTGGAGAAAATAAATGGTCTGTACTTGGTCAAAGCTTTGGAGGATTTTGTGCAATGCACTATGTTTCATTTTATCCTGACAGTCTTGAAAAAGTATTTATTACAGGTGGACTACCTCCTTTAGATGCCCACCCGGATGATATCTACAGAGCGACATTTAAAAGAGTCATCGAAAAAAATAACCTATTTTTTAAAATATTTCCTAAAGCGAAAAAGGTTATGAACAAAATTGCCAAATATTTAAATGAGAATGAAGTTGCCCTTCCAAATGGGGATATCCTATCAATAAAAAGATTCCAACAACTTGGGCTAAATCTTGGTTTTAGTGATGGCATGGCCTCTTTAAATTTTTTATTTGAAAAAGCATTCGTTAACAACCACATATCTTATTCATTTCTAAAAAATGTTTTTACAATGCAAACTTTTGATACCAATCCAATTTTTACGATTCTTCATGAAGCATGTTATGCTCAAGGATTTTCTACAAATTGGTCTGCGCAACGTATTCTCGAGGAGTATCCAATTTTTTCAGACAACATAGACAACTTATATTTAACTGGAGAAATGTTATTCCCGTGGATGCTCGATGAGTATCAATCCCTTAAACCTTTTAAAAATGCAGCAAATATATTGGCTAAAAAAAGCGATTGGCCTCAACTATACGATGCTAACATCCTTAGTGAAAATAAAATTCCTATTAAAGCAGCTGTTTATTCTCATGATATGTATGTTGATAGAGATTTTTCTGTCAATTTAGCAAAAAATGTACCCAATACCGAAGTGTGGGAAACTGATATCTATGAACATAATGCTTTAAGGAGTGATGGAAAAAAAATCCTTGATACTCTTTTTAATTTGTAATTCTAAATTTTTAAAATACTATTTATAAAGATGCGTAGACTATTTAAATGGACGTTATACCTAATGATATTTTTCATACTTTCTATAATAATATATTTCTATTTATGGTGGAGTTTTGAACCCCCCGAAAATAACTTGTTCGCAAAAGCTTCCCCCTCCTACTTAAAAATGTAATCGCTTTCAATACTATTTCTCTTTTTCACTTCATATCTTCTCATTGGCATTTTATCTACATCATAGAATATTTTTTCCAATTCTGTTTCAAATAAATAAGAATTTTTTACACCACCATCTTTGCCGATAAGGATGAGACGATGATAAGGGTTTATTTTTTTTATTTTTTTTTCAACTGAATTAGAAAACTTCTTTGAAATAATTTTATTATCAAGGTAGGCTATATTTTTATTAAAAAAAATTATAGATATTTCTCTTTCTTCAATTTCTTTTTGATATTTTTTAATCCTTTTATTAAAATTAAAATGTTCATCATCAATAATAATGATAATCCGTTTTTTCCATTTTAAGTCGCTTAAATGACCTATCTGGTCGGCTGTGATAAGTTTATTTAAAAAAAAGTATATTACTAAAAATTTCAAAATAGAATTGGTCAAATAATTTATGATGGCCTAAAAAAAGGCATAATAATCACTTCGCTTATTATTCATCATTTATAAAACAACTATTAAAATCGCCTTTGCCCCTTAGGCTTACTAGGTTAGAATTTGTAGTTTGTATCGATGAAGGCAGTAATTCTTTAGTATGATCGGAAATATGAATTTTCATCTCTTTTCCACTACTTTCTAATCGAGATGCTATATTGACAGTATCGCCCCAGATATCAAAGCTGCTGCTAGTTTTTCCAGAAATAATAGGACCTGAATGGACACCAATTCTTACATACCATAAATCCTTTCCAATTGCACTTTGTTGGTAGTTAACACCCTTGACAAAGTTAATAATTTCTTTTGCTGCTAAAACAACTCGTTCAGCATGATTAGAGTTTAAATCTGGAACACCCCCAACAGCCATGTATGCATCACCAATAGTTTTCACTTTTTTGAGTGAAAATCGCTCAATAATCTTATCAAAACCAGTAAAAAACATATCCAAAATTTCTACTAATTCCCCCGGTTGTAGTTTTTCGGTTTTATTTGTAAATCCTGAAAAATCACAAAAAAGGACAGATGCAGAGGAATAATATTCTCCATTTATTTTTTCGCCTGAGGATTTTTCTGTTGAAGTTTCCACTTCGTAGTCTTCCTTAGTACTTTCATATAAGTCTATAAATTGATCAGCTAACATTCTAAGTCCCTCCAACTTAGAATGATTTAATGTTTTTGGCTTTGAGTTAAAAACGCAAAATGATCCTAATGTAAACCCATTTGAAGTAATAATTGGACTACCAGCATAAAATTTTGGGAACGTTTTATTTAACAAACTGTTATTTAATTCAAAAACATGTTTAGTCCTTTGATCCTTAGTCAAATCATCAATCATAAGAGGCTTTGAATCATTATTGAGCACATGTGCACAAACGGAAAGTTCCCTAGGTATTTCTTTCATAGCAATATTTTCGATTGTACTCATACCAAAGTTAACTTTACAATGCTGAGATTTTTCACTTACTATATTTATAGCTGCTTTATCGCAATCAGTTAATATCGCTGCTAATTTTGGAAAGCTCGAGAATCTTTTACTTGATTCTATATTATCTTCAAGTATCCTAAGTTTTTTTATATCCTCTATTCTAGCCTTCTCATCTGATGGAACATCGGCAGGCTGATGTCCTATTTTTAAAACTTTATTAACTATGTGTCTGGTAAATGCTTTTTGTAGATAATTCAATTTGTTTTCCCATTTTAATATTTATCCAAACAAAATCTAATCGTTTCAGATCCAACAAAATAAAATAATAATTGATTTAAAAAAAATAACATTAATGCACATTTTCTAATGGCCAGGCTTCTACTTCAACTCCATTCGAAATATGGCAAAATGCCGGATTATGTGGTTCTTTAATACCCAACTGGTATGATTCTAAAAATTCATTCTTGATTATTCTTGGTGTCGCTTTTTTAATCATCCACTTATCATGGTGAATGCGACCCATTTTAATTTGATCACCTGATGAAGTAAATAAATAATACCTTTCGAAAAAAAACTCCTCCAGGGATTTTTTTTCTGCATATCGGAATTTTCCATATCCCTCACATGATCCTTTTAGTTCATACCCTTTATATAAACGATTGGAATTCCATGAAAATAAACCATTTTTCTCAACTACAAATCCTCTTGAATAACGATATGGCAAATGAAAAAATTTTGAAGCGTATATTCTTGTAATTATACTTTGAGCATCCAAAGTAATAAAAAACACTCCCCTAACATTCCCTTTCTTTACATACGTCCTGATGTTAAACTCTGGAAAATTGGATATAAAAGGAACACTAAATCCCCACCTTGGCCGCACATTTTTCATCATAAACGGGATTACACCTATGTATGCCACACTATCGTACAAATCAAGAGATAAATCTTTGGGTAAGTGTTTATTTATAATTTCTTTATCCACTCTCCAGTGCATGAAGCTTAGTTTCTCCCACTTTTGAAGCAATATGGGACTAGTCCTAGGAGCCTGTTTTATTTTTTCCAAAGAATTACCTAAAAAGGATTTTTTTAAAAAATTGAAAGATAGTCATGATCTAACGATAAAAATAAAAATACACCATCTCAGATATAAAATCTATTGAAGCAACTTTGATACGTACCTCATCGCCTACTCTAAATTCCTCAAGACCAATCTTATTACGCATGTATAACATATCTTTATGAAACTCATAAGATCCTCGAGGTATATGTTGTTTTAGTATAATCCCATCTACTCCTGAACATATTTCATTAACAATTATTCGAGATCTTTGAATCTTTGTTATATATCCATTTAATGGATCGTCTTTCTTATAATCTAATAATTTGAGCCCTTTTAGATTTTTATAGTCCCTTTCTGCATTTTGAGATCTTAATTCTCCATTATTACACTTATGAATAATGCTAAAAATATTATTATTGCTGTTAAACTTTCCCTTAACCATCCTATGAGCTACGATATCAGAATATCTTCGAATAGGACTTGTGAAATGAGTGTAAGATTCTATACCTAGTCCATAATGCCCTAAAGGTTTAGTGGAATAATTTGCTTTTTGCATTTTCCTAATAATAATTCTGCCTAAAGCTTTTCTTTGGCTAGAACTACTTTGACTAAGAAAATTATTGATCTCTCTTGCTTTTAAATGCGGCTGAATGTTAATTGGATTATTCGTTGTGTTTTGAATTAATTCTTTAATAAAATTTTCATTTTTCATCGATACACTTTCATGGTTTCTATAAATACCAAAGTGATTGAAATTCGTTTGGTTTACTTGAATTTGCTTTGCAGCGAGAGCATTAGCTAGCAACATACTCTCTTCAATCATTTCATGCGATTGAAGCCTTTCAACTTCATAGCTATTCACTGGTTTTCCATTATTGTCAAGCTCAAAGTCACGTTCTGCAAGATCCAAATTAAATCCATCTTTTGACAATCTATTTTTTCGAAGTTTATCGGTTAAAAATTTAAGATGTTGAATATCTTTAAAAATACCCTCAGTGCTTCTATTTCCAGAGATAATTGTTTCTACCTCTTTATAGTGAAATTTTCTGTCACTCAAGATTGTGCTTTCAAAAAAATCGAAACTTTTTATAAGACATTGGTTATCTAAAACTATTTTCACTGTTAAAGCCAATCTTTTTTTACCAGGTACTAGCGAACAAATATTTGTGGATAAATATTCTGGAAGCATGTGGGATGTTTTTTCAGGAAAATAATAACTATTCCCTCGCTCAGAAGCATTCTGATCAATTTTTGAATTTTCTTCAACGTATATAGAAACATCTGCAATATGAATATATAGCTCAGTATGATGAATTCGTTTTTTAACTGAGATAGCATCATCGAAATCTTTTGCATCTTCAGGATCGATTGTGAAAGTCCTTAATTGAGAAAGATCTTTCCTCTTAATCAAATTATTTTCTAAAATATTTTTGTATTTATATTGATCAACTTTAGATGTATAATGTTCATTGAAACCTTCTATTCCATACCTACGAGAAATCCATATATAGTCCGCATCAAGATCATCTGCTTTTGCTATCAAGCGGATGATTTTTGCATGCGCTGACTTATGATCTTCCCTCCAGTTAATGATTTGAATTTTAACAATATCACCACTACTGATATTCATATTCAAATTTTTCAAAATAATCTTTTTGGATTGCAAAGGATAAATGCAAGCAAAAACTTGCTTTTTATATTTGTATATTTTTGCAGTAAAAAACTTACTTTTCCGCTTTATAATTTTTTCTACACGACACCTCAAGAAAGAACCATTCTTTGAAGTGTTAATTGAAACTCTTACCCTATCTCCATTCATTGCACCTTTTAAAAAATTATTTTTTATGAAAAATTTTTCATCTGCAAGCTCATTAATTACAAAACCGTTTCCTTTGTTTAAAATTTTTAATTCGCCATCAATACTATCATATTCCCTGGAATATTTCATTCTTTCAAATTTTGACAACATGGGCATAAAAAAATTCTTCTTGCGGAAACAACTTGTTTTAAAATTAAGTTACCACAAATAAAACAGGGTAAACCTTCTCTGGAAAAAACCATGTGCCTTACCCTTTTGAAGTTTTCTTTATTACCAAACTCTTTTTCAAAATAATTTAAATCTATTGTTTTTCCTTTTTGTATATATGCCCGAACGCTTACCTCTTTAATACATTTTGCTAGTCTAATACGCTGAATTTGACTTAACTCTGAGATTTTTTGCGTATGAGTCAGTGAAGCAAAAAAAAGGATTTCACTTCTGAGGTAATTTCCTAATCCTGAAATTACGGATTGATCTAATAATACAGAGCTGAGAGATCTATTGAATGCTTTACCTTCTAACATTCGAATGATACAATCAATAGAAGTATTTTCATGAAGGACATCAGGCCCTATCTTCTTTAAATAAGGATGCATGGACTCATCTTTAGTTAAAAATAATTTTATGTCTGTTGCAGACCAAAGCCTTACTGCTAATGATTTAGTTAAAAACTCAATTCTTAGCTGCCTATTACTCTTTATGATAGTTTTTGGTCTATTAAATGTCCATTTACCGGGCCGTG
>JAYPLH010000102.1:0-311 GCA_038365355.1 Fidelibacterota bacterium | reverse complement strand
AAATGATACTAAGTTCATTGTCTAATCTGATCACTACTGCTTTTCCAAATGAAAAAACATCTATAACAGATATTTTTTCTAAGCGGTTAAGTTCTGATAGTGATTCATGTTGGAATTTAAATTTTAGTATTTTTTTGCCTATTAGGGACTTATAAATCCTGTTAGCCATTCTATGAGTTTCTGGACCTTCTGGCATAAAATATATAAATAATATTGAAATTTTCGTTTATTGTGTATATTAGTTAAAAACACCGTAAAAAATCAAAACATTAAATACGCTCTCTCAGTGTCTAGGTATAAATATAAAATAT
>JAYPLH010000101.1:1768-6822 GCA_038365355.1 Fidelibacterota bacterium | reverse complement strand
AAGAATGGAGAACTACTTGTTGGTGATACTGCTATCTTTGACTTTGAAGGCTTTCTTAATGATAAACCATTCGATGGTGGCAAAGCTGAAAATCATGAGCTTGAAATTGGGTCGAACCAATTTATTCCAGGTTTTGAAGAACAAATGGTTGGTATGAAAAAAGGCGAAAAAAAAGATATAAATGTCACTTTCCCAAAAAATTACCACTCAGAAAATCTAAAAGGAAAAGATGTTGTGTTTAAGATAAAGTTACATGATATTAAAACAAAAGTGCCCTCAGAATTAAATGATAAATGGGTAAAATCTCTAAAAAGAGATGAAAAAACTGTTTCAAGTCTTAAGAAAGCAATTGAAAAAGATTTACTAACAAGAAAGAAAACAAATGCTGAAAATAAATTTAATAGTACCATTATTTCAAAAGTCTTAGAAGGTTCAAAACTTGAAATTCCTAAGTCAATGATTGATAGAGAAGCAAAAGGACAAATTGAGCAAGTCAAACAACAAGCTAAACAATACAATATGCCTTATGAGCAATTATTGCAATTTCAAGGCATGACACCTGAAATGTTTGAAAAGAACGCAAGAAGAGACGCAGAAATTCGAGTGAAGATGAATTTAGTTTTAGAAGCAGTTGCGGTTAAGGAAAAACTAAAAGTTACAAAGAAAGATTTAGACGATGCTTATAAAAATTTAGTAGAAACACACAAAGTCACATTAGAATATGTGAAAAATGTGATTCCTGAAGAACAAATGAAAAAAGATATTTTGCCTCAACTAGGCTATAAGTTCATTTTAAAAAACGCAAAAAAAATATAATTTAGCACTCAAGCATTTTGATTGCCAAAATATGTTTTTTTCTGTATACTCTATTTATACAAAAGGAGAATAATATGGATATACATAAAAGTTTACCCGCAGTAATAGTTCGTGGAACAGTACCAATGCCACACAATGATTTAAGAATAGAAGTTGGAAGAAAAATATCTCTTAAAGCTGTTGAGCAATCTGAATCAGCATTCAATCAATATTTATTAATATTGGTTCAGAAAAACCCTTTAATTGAAAAACCATCAAGTACTGATTTGGAGAATTTTGGAGTTCTGGCAAAAATTACTATGAAGATTAAATTACCAAATGATTCATATAAAATTAAGTTTAAAATTATTAAAAGAATCAAGGTAAAGGATTACTTCCTTGTTGATCCCTATTTTGTCGCTGATTACGATGAAGTTGAAACTACATTTGGAGATCAAAATGAAGAAGTAACCTTGCTTAAAATGGTTATAGCAGAAATTACTAAAAACCATCAATCACTATTAATGCCTCAAGCAAATATTATGCAGAAAATTCAAAATGGTATTGAAACTGAAAAATTAGTTGATATTATTTCTATGAACTTAAAGACTAACGATCAAACAAAATATCGTTATCTTGAAGAACCAAATTTAAACAAGCGTCTGAAGTTGCTTTTAGAAGATATTGCTAAACAAAAAATGATTGTTGATTTGGAACAAAAAATAAATGATGAAATAAAAAAATCAATTGATGAGAATCAAAAAGAGTATTATTTAAGAGAAAAGATGCGTGCAATTCAGCATGAATTAGGCGATAAAGCAAAAAAAGAAAATGAAATTGATGAATTACGTCAAAAAATATTGAAAGCAAAAATGCCTAAAAAGATTGAAGAAAAGGCACTTTCAGAACTCTCTAGATACCAATCAACACCTGCAGCAATGGCAGAATCTACAGTAATTAGAACGTATCTCGATTTGCTCATTGAATTACCATGGAAAAAATCTTCAAAAGATAATGTTGATTTGAAAAAAGTTCAAAAAATTCTTGATGAAAATCATTACTCACTCAATAAAGTGAAAGAAAGAATTATTGAATATTTAGCTGTAAAAATTATGACAAAAAGAAACCCACAAACAATCTTATGTCTTGCAGGCCCTCCAGGAGTAGGTAAAACATCTCTTGCAATATCAATTGCTGAAGCTTTAAATAGAAAATTTGTTAAACAATCACTTGGTGGAGTTCGAGACGAATCTGAAATAAGAGGACATCGCAGAACCTATGTTGGAGCTATGGCTGGTAGAATTATTAAAGGTATGAAAGATGCAAAAACAATTAATCCAGTATTTTTATTAGATGAAATTGATAAAATGGCTTCTGATTACAAAGGAGATCCTGCTTCAGCGATGCTAGAAGTTCTTGATCCCGAGCAAAATGCTAACTTTTCAGATCATTATCTTGAAGAACCGTATGATTTATCACAAGTTCTATTCATTACTACAGCAAATTATTTAGAAAATGTTCCTGCACCATTACGAGATAGAATGGAAATCGTTGAATTATCAAGTTACACTGAACATGAAAAATTTGAAATAGCAAAAAGACATTTAATGAAAAAACAGTTAAAGTCACATGGTCTAAAAAAAGACATGTTTAAAATTGATGATGAAGTTATTTATTATATTATTAGACATTACACCCGTGAAGCTGGAGTTAGAGAGTTAAATCGATACATAGGAGCTTTGATTAGAAAAGCAATCAAAAATATTTTAATTGATAAAGTTCAAAATATTCATATTACCATTAAAAATGTTGAGAAGTATATCGGTAAAAAAATATTTAATCATAATTTAGCTGATAAAAAAGAACATGTTGGAGTAGCAACCGGATTGGCTTATACAGCATTTGGAGGCGATACGCTCCCAGTTGAAGTGACTTATTATAAAGGTACAGGAAAAGTTGTATTAACGGGTAAGCTTGGTGATGTCATGAAAGAATCAGCAATGACTGCTTTGTCATTTGTGAAAGCAAATTCAGATTTATTTAAATTAGATGCTGATTTATTTAAGAATAATGATTTTCATATTCATGTACCTGAAGGAGCAATTCCAAAAGATGGTCCATCTGCCGGGATTACTATAGCAACTGCAATATATTCTGCTATTACTAAACAACTGGTAAAAAAAGATATTGGAATGACAGGAGAAATCACATTAAGAGGTCATGTGTTACCAATTGGTGGACTAAAGGAAAAAGCAATAGCTGCTCACAGAAGTGGACTCAAAAAGATTTTAATACCTAAAGAAAATCAAAAAGATGTTGAAGATATTCCAGAAGAAGTTAAAAAAACTCTATCTATAGTGCCAGTAAGTAGTCTTCATGAAGTATTAAAAGAAGCAATTAAATAAAAAAAAGCCAATTGGCTTTTTTTTATTTTAAAGTTTCATACATTATTGCTTTAATTGTGTGAAGTCGGTTTTCTGCTTGATCAAAAACTTTACTTTGACTTGAATTAAAAACACTATCACTAACTTCTAATCCGTTTTTTATCGATGGAAATTTTTCTTTATATAGGCTATATATTTCATTAGAAATGAATGTATTTAAATCATGAAACGCAGGTAAACAATGAAGAAAAATAGATTCTTTATTAGCCATCGACATAATTTTTTCATTTACCTGATACGGTAGCAAATCTTTTATTCTTTTTTCCCATGTTTTTTTATCTTCACCCATTGAAACCCAAACATCAGTATAAATCACAGAAACATTTTCAAGACCTTTTTCAATATTTGATGTCATCAAAATCGATGAATTGTTTTGATCAGCTAATTTTCTACAATAGTCGATATCATCATTCAATGGCATATATTCTTTAGGTCCTATACCTATAAAATCATACCCTAATTTAGCGCATATAATCATTAATGAAACTGCAACGTTATTTTTTACATTCCCGAGGTATGCAACTTTAACTTTTTTGTCTCTAAAGTTTTCTTTTATTGTCATCATGTCTGCAAGAGCTTGAGTAGGATGGTATTGATTGGTTAAACCATTCCACACAGGCACACTCGAATTTAAAGCTAAATCTTCAACATCATTGTGGTCATAACCTCTAAATTCAATGCCATGATACATTCTAGATAATACTTTTGCTGTATCAGAAAATGATTCTTTTTTTCCAAGTTGAGATCCTGAGGGACCTACATATGTTGAAAGCATCCCCAAATCATATGATGCAACTTCAAAAGCCGATCGAGTTCTTGTTGAGTCTTTTTGAAAGAGTAAAACCACACTTTTACCAGCTAAATAATTGTGAGTGATATTATCTTTTTTTAATGTCTTAAAATGTATTGAAGAATCTAGAAGTTTTATAATCTCGGCTCTGGTAAGGTCTTTTAAAGTTAAAAAGTGTTTCATTTCTTTTCTCCTAAAACTTTTAAAATTAAATAAATTGCATGTTTCATATCATTTTCTTTTATAACCAATGGTGGTGCAAAACGAATTGTTTGTTTTTTTGTTTCTTTTGCAAGAAGTCCAGCATGCATTAATTTTTCGGTGTAGTATCTAGCTGGACCATAATCTTCTTTTATATCAATTGCAATTAATAATCCTTTTCCTCTAATGTTTTCAATTACAGGGAGTTTAGCATCTTTTAAGGCATTAATTAGCATAAGACCTAATCTATGTGCTTTTTGGTCTAATTTCTCTTTTTGTACGACATCAATTGCTACACTAGCTGCAACTGATCCAAGTGGATTACCACCAAATGTAGAACCATGAGATCCAGGACGAAACACGCTCATAATTTTTTTATTTGATACAATAGCCGAAACAGGAAGAACGCCTCCTGAAAGAGCTTTTCCTAGAATGAGTATATCCGGCTTAACATTTTCATGTTCAAAACAAAAAAATTTACCTGTTCTTCCAAAGCCAGTTTGTATCTCATCATCAATCCATAATATATTATTTTTTGAAGTAATCGATCGTAATCCTTTTAGATAACCTTCATCTGGAACAATGACTCCAGCCTCTCCTTGAATAGGTTCAACTAGAATTGCAACTGTATTTTTGTTGATTGCACTTTCAATGCTTTCTAAATCATTGTAGGGAACCAATACAAATCCTTTTGAATATGGACCAAAATTCATTTTAGATTCTTCGTCAGTTGAAAATCCAACAATTGAAGTCGTTCGACCATGAAAATTTTCAGAACAAACAATAATTTCTGCTTTATTTTTTTCAACACCCTTTATTTCATA
>JAYPLH010000101.1:0-1668 GCA_038365355.1 Fidelibacterota bacterium | reverse complement strand
ATGTATAAATTACCAACTTGAAAATTTTCTTTAACATAATTTATATTAAACTCATTATTTGAGAGAATTCCACCAGTTAAACCATACTCACTATCGTTACAAAGTGATACAGCCTCTTCAATAGTTTTAAATTTATTTACCGAAAGTAAAGGTCCAAATATTTCCTCTTGCATCAATATTGAGTCATTTTTTACATCAAAAAATATAGTTGGAGAAACGAAGTAGCCTTTAGAATTATCAAAATTTCCACCAACAAGGATTTTGTTATGTTTTTTTCCATATAAAATATATTTAGATACCTTATTAAAAGCATTTATATCATTTAATGGTCCCATAAAAGTGTTTCTATTTTTTGGATCACCTAAAACTAATTTTTCAGTAGCTGATTTCAATTTAATAAGTAAGTCGTCATATACATTTTCGTGAATATAAAGTCTTGAGCAAGCACTACATTTTTGACCACTAAATCCAAAAGCTGATTTAACAATGATATCAGCAGCCCAATCTAAATCGATATCTCGATCAGCAATAATTGCATCCTTACCACCCATCTCAGCGATAACTTTTTTTAAATGTCTTTGATTTTCATAAATCTTTGAGGAATTATGAAATATTTCTAATCCTACTTTTTTTGATCCTGTAAAGGAAATAAACGAAATTTCAGGATGTTTAACAAGATATTTCCCAATTTCTGGACCATCGCCATAACATAGATTAACAACACCTGAAGGTAAACCACATTCGATCATTAAATCATAAAATTCGTGAGCGATTACTCCAGCAGTCATAGCTGGTTTAACGATAACAGTATTCCCTGTGATGATTGCTGATACTATCATACCAACCAAAATTGCCAATGGAAAGTTCCATGGTGTTATTATAGCTCCAACTCCTAATGGTATGTATCTAAACTCATTATGTTCAAAGTCCTCAATTTGTCCAACTTTGATTTGAGATATAGACTTTATTTGTTCTGAATAATATTTTAGGAAATCAATTGCTTCGGCAACATCTGCATCCGCTTCGATCCATGATTTGCCTGCCTCAAGGGTCATAAGAGAAGCAAATTTATATTTTTTGATTTTTAATTTCTCAGCTATATTTAAGAACAAATTACTTTTTTTTTCTATATCAACGTATCTCCAGTTAAGAAATGTATTCTTTGCAACTTTAATTGCATTATCAATATCACTTATATCTGCTGCATCCAAATATCCAACAACTTGTTTATGATTTGATGGATTTAATGATGGAATTTTTATTTTTTTTGATACGATTTTATTCCCATATTTAAGGGGATAATTTTTTCCAAGTTGAGATTCCCATTGTTTCAATTCATTTTCGTACATATTAATTATGTCTTTATTATTAAAATTTGATAATTTTTCAAAAGTAAACATTTTTAACCTCATTTTTTTATTATATCATACACCACAATCATACTTGTATCTATGTGGTAGAATAAATAGTGAGGATAAAATGTTCAAAAATTCTGAGTATTTAATTTCATCTAATTCCTATAATGTTGATTATGATGATAGAAAATCAATTTTTTTGCTGGGCAGATCAAATGTTGGCAAAAGCTCTCTTATTAATTCAATTCTAAATAGAAAAAACTTGGCAAGAATATCTTCAACACCAGGAAAAACAATTACTCTTAATTATTAT
>JAYPLH010000100.1:0-6852 GCA_038365355.1 Fidelibacterota bacterium | reverse complement strand
AAAACACACTTTCACCTTGCATAGCCAATATACCAGTATTAAACATTGTCATTGGGTGAGCATCCTCTGGCATCTCCTTAAGAATATTCCAGACATAACTAGGAACTATAAGATGCTTTGAAAACTCTTCCTGAAGTTCTTGTAGCTCTAATTTATTCGGAAGCTTACCTGTTAATAGTAAGTAGAAAACTTCTTCCGGCAAAATATGGGTCATTTCTAAAAGTGGAATTCCTCTAATGATCAAACCTTTGTCCGCTGAGACAGAGGAGGTGTCACATGCAAATGCTTTAATACCTCGTAGCCCTGAATAGGCTTGGGCAACTGTTACTTCGCTTATTTTCTGTTCACCCTTTTCGGCAATCAATTTTTTTATATCATTTTGGAGAACTGGTATTTGATTTTTTAATTCATTTTTCAGCGAATTCATATGCTTTGCCTTTGCGTAGTAATTATGTTAATAATGAGACTTAATTTAATATCTTATTGAATATCTAAACATGATAATGTTTGAATGCATATCTAATATTTGAAATGCACAAAACAAATTATATAACAAAAATTAAAAAAATAATTTTTAACTAAAATAGAGTCCGAGCTTTCTCTAGATCTTCAATGAAATCAATCTCCATACAAGGGAATTCAGATACGTCAACATAGTGAATGTCTTTTTTCCCTAGGATGGGATGAATAGCTGCTTCAAAATAATCATTCAGACCACCAGATTCAATAAGATCGCCTAATGACTTGGAAAAATCCTTACAAAAATCTTTTGATAGTTTTGCTACTCCAATAAACTCACCAAGGCATTGAGCTTCTATCAATTCTTTACCAATAGCAACAATCCTATCAGCACCGCCATCAATAACTTTTACTTCTTCTCTACCACAAGATTTAATATCAACAGCAAGGGCTGTTTCATGCTTTGAATTTATTAATTTCCTTAAAAGTCCTTTGGGGTATACAACATCGGCATTCATTAATATAAGATCATCATTTAAAAACTCTTTTCCCGTATGCAAAGAAAATGCCGTATTCGTTTCGAAATAATGATGGTTAACAATAAAATTATAATTTAAAGATGGGAAGTTATCCCTAAGATATCCTATAAGCATTTCTCTATGATAGCCTACAACAATCGAGATTTCAGTTATACCCAAACTTTTTATTGCTTCCATTTGATAGTCAATAATGGGCTTATTACCAACCTTTAACAAACATTTGGGGGTATTGTAAGTATGTGGATAAAGACGCCTCGAAACGCCTGCTGCTAAAATAAAAGCTTTCATATAATTTATTAAATTTACTTCATTGCTAACTTTTTAACAGCATGTTCTATATCTTCTTTAGAGATTTTTTTCAAACAAAAAACTTCTTTATTAGAATCCTCACACAAGTCCCTTTTGCATGGATAACAGTGTTTGAAAATTTTAACTTTTTTGCCTATTGGTCCGGTTACGCTAAGAGACCCAACTCCAAAAAAAGAAATAGTGGGTACTCCCAAAGCTGCAGAAATGTGTCCTAAACCACTATCGGCTGCTAATGCATACTTACAAAGTGAGATCAGGATGATAGACTGCCGGAGTGTGTATTTACCACAAATTGATTTTATTGATAATTTTCGGCATGAATCTATAAGATTATGCCCTTTTTGTATATCATTTCTAGATCCAAAAACAAGATAATCGCTTTGTGAATTCTGTGTCCATTTAATTATCGTAGATTTTGATATTGTTCTCTTGTTTGAAACACTGAATGGGAACAACCCTATCGGTTTATCCATTCCTATTTTTTTCATTTCTTTCAACCCCCATTTTTCTTCATTTGGAGAGATATAAAAATATGGTTTTATGGTTAGTTTTTCATATGCACTTAATAAAGCTAAATATTTCTTTGATCTATGAATTGTCAATTTTGATTTACTTCTTGAGTCTGTAAGAAGAAATGATCTCATTTGAGATTTGTATCCTATGGTTTTCAAGGATCCTGAAACCCGTAAAACTAAAGCACTACGAAAAGAATCTGTGAGGGTAAAAAAATAATCTAATTTAATCTTTCTAAGCTTAAAGCCGCATTTTATTGTTCCTATGAAACTATCTAATGACGCTTTTTGAACAGATATTATATTATCTATATCAGGATGGTTCTTATAAATATCTGAGACCCATTCCTTGCAAAATATATACAATGTTGCATTTGGATGACGAGTCTTTAATGCTTTAATAAACGGTAATGCTAAAACAGAATCTCCAATCCAATTAGGACTGTAAACAGCTATCTTCATTTATAATCTTTTAATGCCGTAATAAGGCGGCGCGATGCTCCGCCATCATTTTTATAAAGATAATACTGAGAAGCCCTTTCTCGAAAGGTAGTCATTTCTTCAAGGTTATCTAATGCATAATATATTCTACTGAATAAATCTTCTGGATTAGAAATTTTATACGCAAAGTCAACATCTTCCCATCTCTTCAGATCTAATCTCTTCCAAAATCTATGGGGGAAAATGCGGTGCTTAAGTCTAAGAGTATAACATTCAGCTTGAATAATTGGTCTGTTAAGTGGTAAGTATTCAAACATGGTAGATGATATATCAGATACCAATAAATCTGCAATTCTATAAAAAGGAATGATGTCAAACTGTTCATTCGGCACTAAATATATATTTTTATTTTCTTTTGCCATTTTGGTAAAAAGCATGCTTTGATACTCATATCTTTTTTGTTCCCAACTAAATCCATGTAATTTTATAATTATATTATAATATTGGCTTAGTAAAGGTAATTGAGTACTTATTTTCTCAATTGAAGATGGATAAAAACTTGGAGCATATAATACTGTTTTTTGACAATCGTCCAATTGAATACTTTTTTTAATAGAATCAATTTCTTTATCTGGTATTGTGAATAACCTATCAAGCTTAGTATACCCTGTTAACAATAAATTCTGATGCCCATCATTTTTTAGCTCATCAAAACGAGCGGCAGATTCAACTGCTCTTATATTAATTCTACTGCTGGTGTCTTTGTAATACGATTGTTTTAATCCAATTCCATGATAAACCATTATGGCTATTGTTTTATCATGTACAATCTTATTTAATTTTCCAACATTCCCAACAACGATAATATCGAAAGCTTCATTGTAAATTTTTCCAACTCTTTTTAGCTCAGAATCTGCAGTGATAAATTGAATAGATAAATTATCACATTCCTTAATTAAAATATTTTGTTGAAGAGTTAAGTTACGTTTAGGCATGGAAACATATATTTCAAAATCTTCAGAAAGAATCATTTCATCAATGATTGGGCGAAAATTAGGCCAATAATAAAGATGATGTGTCTCAAATAATATTTTTTTCAAAATATAGGAATTAATTTTTTGTTAGCGAAAGAATAATCTTTTTTGCTCGTAATGCAGCTAGTCCATCAAGCTTAAACAACATTTTTTTTTGAAATTTTTTTACTTCATCTAGCTTGCTACTAAATTGATTAAATGCTGAGTCAAGACTTGAAGGGATATCACTTGGTTTATTTGCTTCAAAACAGAAGCTAGAAATGTCTTTTTCCATTTCTCTATTTAATCGTTTTTTATATAATCTATATTTAAATAATCGATGAGATAATTTTAATTTAAAAAAACGGTTTACAATGACCGGTTTACCACATGCAAGCATTTCATAAATCGTACTACTTGCCTCGGTTAACAACACATCTGCAACTTTGTAAAATGGAGTAATATTATACTCTTCAGGAGAGATAAGATGAACATGATCATATTTTCTAATTAAAGTATTAAAAATTCTATTTTTCTCTTTATGATTAATTTCTGCGAATTTATTTAAAAATGTAGTCCAAAGATGGGGTTTAATTAAGACATTGTACCCTTTGGTATATTCTCCTAGTTTTATTCCTATCGGTTCAACAGAACTAGGATAAAAAGTTGGGGCAAAGAGTATAGTTTTCTTATTCGGGTCTAAGTTGTACTTTTGTTTTAAATTACTGGTATCAATCTTATTTTTTTGAAAAATAGGATCCAACTTTATGAAACCCGTAAGCTCAAGCCTAGTATCGATTCCGTTTTGTTGTAATTGGTTCACTCGATATTCTCCTTCAACAAACCGAAGATCAAGCCTTTGATGATTATCTAGCCAATATGAAGGTTTTATTCCTATACCGTGATAAATCATCCCAACAATAGTTTTCCTAGTAACATATTTATCAATATCATATCTAGACCAACCACAAATAAAAAAATCTAAATCTAACTTTTTAATTTTTTCTTGACGAATTTTCTCTGTTTTAGCCTCAATAAAAACACCAGGTTTTTTTCTTAATATAGATGAACAAAGTTCATATTCTTGGTTTGGTATTTCATTAGATGTAGAATGAAAAATATCAAACCTTTTATCTGTTCCTAACAAGTCAATAAGTGGCTCAAATTGAGGTAAATGATATAAATGGTAACTATCAAATAATATTTTAATTTTATCAGACACTATAAAGTTCCTGGTTTTAAGTCATTGTATAGTTGATAATAAAGCCCATTATTTTTTATAAGGCTTATATGATTCCCACGTTCAACTATCTTACCATCTTCCAAAACAATAATTAAATCTGATTGCTTAATAGTAGATAACCTATGAGCAATAACAACTGTTGTTCTTTCACGCATTAAATTATCTATTGCCGTTTGAACTTCTCTTTCTGAATTAGTATCAAGCGAAGAAGTCGCTTCATCTAGAATTAATATCGGAGGGTTTCTAAGAATAGCTCTTGCTATAGCTATACGCTGTCTTTGTCCTCCTGAAAGTTTCAATCCTTTTTCTCCAATAATCGTTTGGAATCCATTTGGCTGATCATTAATAAAATTATACGCATTGGCTGCTTTTGAAGCTTTCACTAACTCATCTTGCGAATAATGAATTTTACCATAGGCGATATTAAATTCAATCGTCTCATCAAAAAGAATAGTCTCCTGAGTCACTATTCCTAAGTTTTTTCTTAATGTTTTTATACTTATATCTCTCAAATCATTCCCATCTAGTAAAATTGATCCTGATTTCACATCATAAAACCTAGAAATTAAATCTGCAATGGTTGATTTACCTGCTCCACTAGGTCCAACTATTGCAACCATTTTTCCTTTTTCAATACTAAATGATACATCTTTTAACACTGAATCATTATTTTCATAAAAAAATCCTACGTTTTTAAATTCGATAGATTTTCTAAACATATCTATTTTAACAGGGTCTTTAACCTCTGATACCTCTGCCTTCGTATCTAAAACTTTAAAAACTCTCTCTGCTGAAGCAATCCCCATTTGAAGTTGTATTCCTACATTACTTAGGAGTCGAATTGGGCCTAAAACACTAAACATTATTAAGATAAATCTAATAAAGTCTTCTGAGCTCATTTTTCCCAGGACTAAAACATCTAATCCTCCAATCCATAGCAAAAGGACTCCAATAATTGCACCAATGGTTTCCGTAATTGGAGATGCTGTCAACTTTAGTCTCGCTCTTCGGGTAATTAAAGAATAATATTTATTTTGTTCTTTTTTAAATCTCATCGATTCATAATCTTCATTTCCAAATGCTTTTACAACCCGAATGGAATTTAATATTTCTGTTATCCTACCCATAATTCCTGCAATCTGTTCTGCAGTTCGTTTTGACTTTCTACGAATACTTCTTCCAATTAAGAGAACAATAAAAGAGGTTATTGGTATAATAAATAAAGCTATAGTAGCTAATTTTATATTGATTATAAAAAGAATGGATATAAACGTAATTATATTTATCGGTTCAATAAAAACTTTATGGAAACTAGTCCCAAGTGCAATTCTCATATTAGAAACATCATTAACAAGGATTGACGTTAATTCTCCACTCTTATTTTTATCAAAAAATGAAATAGATAAGTTGTGAAAATGATCAAATAAATAATTTCTTATTTGAGTAATCAGGTTAAACTGAACAAATGTCAAGGCAAGATTTTTTACATATAAAAAAATATTCTTTGCAACAAAAACAACTAAAATTGTCAAACATAATGTTTTGAGTGTTTCTTTTGGTGTTTCTCTTAATATTAGCTCATTAGTCCAATACTTTAATTGGTCATTAAGACTATTAATGTTTTGTGCACTTTTTGTATGTTCCTTTATTAATAAATCAAAATCTGTTAAAATATTATTAATTAGAGAAGCTGTAAGCCAAATTGAAAGACTATTAAAAATAACATATACAATTGCGGAAAATGTGGATAGCAACAGAACTGGCCAAAAAGGAATTATAAGGCGTCCTAAGCGAATATAAATACTCTTTTCCATTTTATCTATGTCTAGGGTTATAAATCATTTTTTGATGAAGAATTTCAGCCTCGAAAAATTGGCTTCCAATTCTTTTAAAACCTAACTTCGAATAGAATTCTATTACAGATTCTTGTGCATGAAGATAAATTACTTTCTCGCCTTTAATTGAATTTAAAATATAAAGTGCTAATTTTTTGCCAACACCAAGATTTCTGTAAGATTTTAAAACTGCAAACCTCTCTAATTTTATACCAAAATCGGTAAAACGATAACGAGCTGTACCAACAAATATATTTTTATATTGTGCAATAAAATATGTGGCATCAACATTATCGTCATCAAACTCAATTTTTCCCGATATATTTTGCTCCTCTACAAAAACATTCCGCCTGATAGAAAAACATTTACTTTTATCTTTTTTTGTTGTTGCAGTTTTTATACTAATTACCATTTTGCAAATACTTTATTTAAGCTACGAATTTTACAAAACACATTGTAATGAAAATTTTAATTAAGGAACAGTAATTTTTCATATGAAAA
>JAYPLH010000099.1:2497-6853 GCA_038365355.1 Fidelibacterota bacterium | reverse complement strand
AAGCGGATTAACAGGTTCAATCCCACCAGAAATTGGAGAGTTAATTAATCTTACCAGTATAAATTTATCTGATAATGAATTGACCGGTCCCATTCCACCTGAAATTGAAAATCTAGTGAGTTTAGAGAGTCTTTCCATGTATAGCAATCAATTAACAGGAGAAATTCCTCCTGAGATTGGTAATCTTGAGAGTCTAGAAAAATTATATATACAGAACAATCAATTAGAAGGTAGCATTACTTTTATTGGTTCCCTTACTAACCTAGAATTTTTATATTTATACAGCAATGATTTTTCAGGAGGGATACCATCAGAAATAGGTAACCTCACCAACCTTAATTATTTAAAATTATATGAAAATAAGTTTTCAGGAGAAATGCCAACAGAAATAGGTAATCTAACTAATCTTAATATTCTAAATTTACGTCATAACCAGTTTTCAGGAGAATTACCAACAGAAATAGGTAACCTGATTAATCTTACTACTCTAGATTTGCGTTTTAATCAGTTTACAGGAGAAGTACCATCAGAAATAGGCAACCTTATCAACCTTAATTATTTAAAATTACGTAATAATTATTTTACAGGAGTGATACCAATGAATATTTGTGATTTGGACATTCTATGGGCTGGAAATAATTACTTCGACATCAATGAAAATCAATTCTGTCCTCCATATCCATTTTGTATTGAGGATTATATAGGGAATCAAGATACTTCTAATTGTGATTAAAAAAACTTTATCTAAGTAATCTATAGCTATTTTTGAAAAAAACAATGCAATCTAAATTTTTAGATCCATCACCAATTCTTTTACAAATGATTAATAGATTATTATCAGACAAACATACACTTGCATCTATATAGGTTCTATTGCATTGGAATAGTAATAAGTTAAAGGCTTATTTTAGCCTTTTCAAATTTTAAAAAAAAATATATATATGACTAACAATTCTAAAATTAGAAAAATTTCTAATGACTTGTCTGATTTAAGAAGCATACTAAAATCGCATGATCTATATAAGTCTTTACATTCATTGGAAGATGTTAAAATTTTCATGGAAAATCATATTTTTGCTGTTTGGGATTTTATGTCCTTACTCAAATCTCTACAAAATCAACTTACTTGTACTTCTGTTCCATGGATACCAATTGGCAATCCAGTTCTTACAAAATTTATAAATGAAATAGTATTAGGAGAGGAAAGCGATTTTAATGAATTAAATGAACCAAAAAGTCATTTTGAAATGTATTTAGAAGCTATGGAGCAAATTAATGCGCAAAAAACTGAAATAGAATTTTTAATTAAAAATATTAAATCAGGAAAAAATATTACGCGTTCTATTGAACTTTTAAACATTCATGATGCAGTAAAGAACTTTATTCAATACTCATTTGAAATAATTGAAACAAAACAAATTCATAAAATTGCTTCAGCATTTACCTATGGAAGAGAAGATATTATTCCCGATATGTTTATAGCAATAATTAACGAAGTCGATCCTAAAAACACAAAATATCCAAAATTAAAATATTACTTTGATAGACATATCGAAATCGATGGAGACTTGCATGGCCCTCTTTCTCATAAAATGCTTATTGAGTTATGTGGAGATAACCAAAAGAAATGGAATGAAGTTTACATAGTAGGAAAAAATTGTTTGGAAAATAGGGTAAGGTTGTGGGATTCAATTTTAGATCAAATTGTAAAAAAGAATTCTATTGCACACCGTCAAGAGAGTTTAGTTAACGCCTAGATTTTAATTTAACATTCCTTCTGTTTTATATAGCTTGTTTTTATTATTCTTAAACAAAGCATAATCAAATGACCATTTTAAACAAGCTGCACCTACTTCCCCATCTTTCCTCATTGCAATATATCCAATCTGAAAATCCGGATTGCCATTATGTAGTTTGATAACTCGATTTAATGCTTCTTTGCATGCTTCTTCTGGAGAGTACCCTTGCCTCATCATTTCTACAACAAGAAAACTGCCTACGGTTTTGATAACTTCCTCTCCTAAACCAGTAGCAGCGGCACTTCCCACTTCATTATCAACAAATAAAGCTGATCCAATGATTGGACTATCTCCCACTCTCCCGTGCATTTTATAAGCCCAGCCACTGGTGGTGCAAGCACCGGATAAATCACCTTTTGCATCTTGAACTAATACTGAAATTGTATCATGAGTTTCATGTGGAGTCATTTCCCTTCTGGTTTTTAGCCATTTTTTCCATTCTTTTTCAGATTTGCGTGTAAGAAGATTAGTTTCTTTAAAACCACTCGATACTGCAAATTGGCGAGCTCCTTCGCCAACTAACATTACATGTTTCGTATCATCCATGATCTTTCTAGCTACTGAGACAGGATGTTTAATATTTTGTAAAAATGCTACAGAACCAGCATTCCCAGTTGAATCCATTACACAAGCATCAAGGGTTACTTTCCCTTTTTCATCAGGGAGTCCTCCAATACCAACTGAATTATTTTTTGGATCAGCTTCTGCATGCCTTGCTGCTTTTTCTGCGGCATCCATTGAACTCCCACCATTATTCAGGACCTTAATAGCCTCCTCATTAGCAGCAAGGCCAAAATCCCAAGTTGATAATACCACTGGGTTGTTTTTGTTGATTTTCAAATTTCCTGACTTAGCTAGAATTAGTGGAGAAGATAATCCGACTAAGCTTGTTCGCAAAAAGTTTCTTCTTTTCATGCATTAATAATACATGATTTTTAATTATATATTTAGTTTTAATATAATTCAGATACTACTGTCTTATGCCGCGAGCCTTTTTAAGGTAAGTTCTGTAATTTCAGAAGGAATTCCAAGTCGAAGTGGTGGCCCCCAATAACCAGTCCCTCTATTCACATATATTTGAGTACCATCATGATCATAAAGACCAGCTAAATAGGCATTTGCTAGCTTAGTAGGGAAATTAAATGGTACGAACTGACCGCCATGTGTATGCCCTGAAATTTGTAAATCCGCACCACTATCATGCACTGAAAAAATACTATTTGGCTGATGAGCTAACACTATCCTTGGAATATCAATCGGTACATTATTTAAAGCCTTTTTTGGATTTGATCTATGAGAATTTTTAATTTGATGTGCTCTAAAATCTGTAATTCCTGCAATACAAATTTTACTTTCTTGCTTTTCAATTATTGCATTTGAATTAATTAGATTTGTCATTCCTAATCTATCTGTCTCATCTAACCATCGATCAACTCCAGAATAGTATTCATGGTTTCCGGTTACAAAAAAAGTTCCGTCTTTAGCAATCATATCCTTAAACGGTTCCAATTCAGATCTAAGATTTTCAACAGAACCATCCACCAAATCTCCAGTAACTGCAAGCATATCAGGGTTTACATTAACAATTGTATCATAAACTTTTTCAACATATGGTTTCTTTATGGTAGGACCGACATGCAAATCTGAAATTTGAGCTATCTTATAGTTTTCAAATTCAGGAGGAAGATTTCTTAAAAAAATATCTTCTTTTATTACTTTGGGTCCTTTTCTTGCGTTATAAAATCCGTAAGCGGTGGCACTTCCTGTAAGACCTATGATACCTATACTAACAGACTTTTTAATGAATTCTCTTTTGGATTCATCCACAATCTGCTGCTCATTAAAAAAATTATTTACAAAGGAAACAAATTGGAATAAAAAATCTTTGGCTAATAAAAAGGTAAACGATAAAGTAAAGAATCCTAAACTGGTATAACCAATCAAAGAAATTTTATCTATTACTTTAGATTCATACCCATTTATTCTAAGAATGATTGGCAAGAGTGGAAGAAAACCCATAAAAAAAGTAAGTACATAAGCTACAGTGTTACTTAAGGGACTTAAATTTAATGATGGAATGATTCGCCAACCTACATACCCATGCATAAGTAAGAATACTGTAAGCGCAACAACAAAAAACATATTCTATCTATTAAAAAATTAAATCTAATGTATCAGTAGTGCTGTTTTATGAATCGAACGCAGAAAGACCCGTTACGTTTTCACCTAAAATCAAAGTATGCATTTCATGTGTTCCTTCATAGGTATACACAGATTCAATATTAGCCATATGTCTTATTGGAGAATAATCTATTGTTACTCCATTCCCACCAAGAATTTCCCTAGCCATTTTTGCAATTTCCCTAGCCATTGTACAGTTATTGCGTTTTGCCATAGATACTTGTTGGAAGTTCATCTTTCCTTCATCTTTTAGTCTTCCGAGCCTGTATACCAGAAGTTGTGCTTGGGTAATATTTGTAACCATTTCAGCGAACTTTGCTTGGGTAAGCTGATAACCTGCAATGGGTTTAGAAAACTGTTTTCTTTCTTTCGCGTA
>JAYPLH010000099.1:0-2397 GCA_038365355.1 Fidelibacterota bacterium | reverse complement strand
CCTCTTACGATGCCTTCCTCATCTCGTGCCCAAACTACGGCAACATCAGCAAGAGAGCCATTGGTGATCCACATTTTGTTTCCATTAATTATCCAATCATCACCATCTTTTTTACAACGGGTTGCCATCCCTCCAGGATTTGATCCAAAATTTGGCTCGGTCAGACCAAAGCATCCAATTTTAGTACCATCGCCTAAACCAGATAACCACTTATCCTTCTGCTCATCCGATCCATATGCATGGATGGGATACATCACTAAAGATCCTTGCACACTTGCAAAAGATCTAAGCCCAGAGTCACCTCTTTCTAATTCATGCAAGATAAGACCGTATGCAACATTACTTACACCTGATCCTCCAGATTCAATAGGTAAAGACGACCCCATGAATCCTAATTCTCCTAGTTTGGTTGCTAATTCTAGAGGAAAAGTTCCTTTTTCATAATGCTCTTCAACCAGTGGCATGAATTCAGTTTGAACAAAATCGTAAGCTGTTTTTTGAATCATCAACTCTTCATCAGTCAATAACTCAGAAATATTATAAAAATCGGGTCCGTATAACTTCATGTTTATCCTAATTTTGAACCATAAATTAAATAAATTTTCTATTAAAAACGGATGCTTTCGTAATCCAAATGAAAAATAATATTAGAATAAAAGAAAAAGATGAATATTTTATGAATATTGCATTGCAGGAAGCTGCGAAAGCAAATCATGAAGTGTTTCCCAACCCAAAGGTTGGAGCTATAGTGGTAGTTGATAATAACATTATCTCAAGCGGATATCACAAATGCTATGGTGAAGAACATGCGGAAGCGAATGCTATAAATAAACTAGATAGTTCTATTACGAATGCGACACTATATGTCACGTTAGAACCGTGCTCTCATTTAGGAAAAAGAAACCCCTGCACAGATATCATAAATAGCAAAATGTTTAGTCGAGTAGTTATTGCCGCAAATGATCCCAATCCAAAAGCAAGTGGAGGAGCAGAAATTTTAAGGAATAACAATATTGAAGTTGTGGAAAATGTATGCACCGAAAAATCAAAAAAAATAAATAAACGTTTCTTTACCTTTTTTGAACAGAAGCGACCATATGTTATTCTAAAAATTGCATCAACGCTAGATGGATTTATTGCAGAACCAAATGGACATTCCAAATGGATTACAAATGATAAATCAAGACAATCTGTTCATAAACTTCGCTCTACTTGTGATGCAATTCTTGTTGGAAGGAAAACGATAGAAAAAGATGATCCCTCACTCACATCTCATGGATACGGCAAAGATCCAAGAATTATTATTTTTGACCCAAAAAATAAAATAAATAAGAAATATAAAGTTCTAAATAAAAACCCCATTATTTTTTCAAATATGGATTTGAAAACTAATCCTCAAAAAAATATTACACATGTTTTAAGTGAACTCTACAATAAGTCATACCAAACACTATTAGTGGAAGGTGGTGGAGAAACAATATCATCTTTTCTTGATAGCGATTTATTCGATGAATTGCATATATATTATGCACCTAAATTGATTGGAAATGGCAAGCCTTTGTATACTGGTTATAACACATTGACAAAAGATTATAAATTACACCTTCACAAGGTTGATCATTTTGATAATGATATTAAAATGACGTTTCATAGAGGAAATTAATGTTTACTGGAATTGTTGAAGAGACTGGAGTTATTAAAAAAAAGATTTTAAATCTAGATGGCATGGAACTTACAATCTATGCAAATAAGGTTTTAGAGGATTTAAAAGTAAATGATAGTATCTCTTGCTCCGGAATTTGCCTTACAGTCACCAAATTATTTGATACAAGTTTTGTTGTTCAACTTGTTGAAGAGACAATTGATAGAACAACTGCAAAATTTTGGGATGTAGATTCTAGAATAAATTTAGAGAGGTCATTACTCCCTACTACAAGACTTGGAGGTCATTTTGTTCAAGGTCATGTAGATACTATAACAGAAATTAAAAATATTAAAAAAAATGAAGAGTCTGCTGTTTGGGATTTTACATTGACTAGCGATATTAAAAATTATGTTGTAGAAAAAGGATCTATTTCTCTTGATGGAATTAGTTTAACAATAGCAAAAAAATTTGAAGATCACTTTTCAGTTGCCCTAATCCCACACACTCTTGATATTACAACCTGGAAAGAAAAAAAAATTGGAGACCTTATCAATGTTGAGGCTGATATGATGGCAAAGTATATAGAAAACTTTATAGGAAATAAAAAATGAAATTTAGTCCTATTGATTCTGCTATAGAAGATATTATGAATGGAAAAGCAATTATTGTTGTCGATAGTGAAGACCGGGAAAATGAGGGTGATTTAGTAATAGCATCTGAGTTAGTTACTCCAGATGCTATTAACTTTATGG
>JAYPLH010000098.1:0-6931 GCA_038365355.1 Fidelibacterota bacterium | reverse complement strand
CCAATAGCTGCCCTTCCGACCATAACTGCATCACAACCTGTTTCATCAAACATTTTCATCATATCATCAGCTGTTCGAACGTCTCCATTACCGATGATTGGGATTGAACATGCTTCCTTAAGTTCTTTAATATGCGACCATTTAGCATAACCAGTGTATCTTTGTTTTGTAGTCCTGGGATGCAATGTAATTGCTTTTACTCCTAACTTTTGTAATCTTTCTCCAGCTTTAGGGATGATAATATTATTACTATCCCATCCAACTCTCATTTTTACTGTAACAGGTGTATTTGGAACTGCTTCAACAACTGCTTGAGTAATCTCATCCATGAGACATAAATCTTTTAAGGCTGCTGATCCACCACCTTTATTTGTTATCTTAGGTACAGGGCATCCATAATTAATATCTAATATGTCAGGATTGAAATTATCCATTACATATTTGGCAGCTTTTTCCATAACTCGAGGACTACTGCCAAAAATTTGAACACCGATAGGACGTTCAATTTCTTGAAATTTTATCATGTCTAATGTTTTTTGGTTTTCTCTAATTATCCCCTCAGAGGAAACAAATTCAGAATAAACCGCTCCTGCACCCATTTTTCTGCATAAAACTCTAAATGGATAATCGGTCACTCCAGCCATTGGAGCTAAAATTATTGGAGTCTTTATTTTTACTTTTCCAATGAGCATTATTTAATTTTTAGATTATTATTAAAATGGATTTTGGACCTATTATTAAAATTAGTTAATAAATTATATTTTTTTAACTGTTAATAAAATTTTGGTTAGGTGTTTCTTATTGTTTAAATTTATATATATTTTTCAAGAATTAAATAAAAAGTAATTAATATAATGAGTAAAGTCTGTCAAGTAACTGGTAAAAAGCCTATGTTTGGAAATAATGTAAGCCATGCCAATAACAAAACAAGAAGAAAATTTAATGTAAACTTACAAAAGAAAAAATTCTGGGTTCCCGAAGAAAATAGATATATTACTTTAAGATTATCCATGCATGGTTTAAGAATTATTAATAAGAAAGGTATATCTAGGGTAGTTAAAGAAATAAGAGCCAGAGGTACCAAACTATAGTTGTTTAATAAACTTTAAAAAAAAAGCCCCAATTAGGTTGGGGCTTTTTTTTTGTAGTGGATTTAAAAATATGAAAAAATAAAATTAATCATGCTGTCTTCTTATAAAAGCTGGAATTTTTAAATCATTACCATAAATAATTGGTTTGTCATCTGTGTCATCAAATGTCATTACAGGTTTTTGCTTTTCAGTCGTTGTATCTTCAGCGATCTCTTTTTGAGCATGTAACGGTTTATTCACCTCATCCTGTAATTGTCGTGTGGGGGGTGTATCGACTGTTTTCATGTCAGGCCTACCATGAAAATCTTCATTATCTCTTGAAATAGCTTTTGGAATATTGAATCCAGTCGCAATAACTGTGACTCGTATTTCATCTTCCAATTCAGGATCAATTACTGCTCCAAAGATAATATTTGCGGAAGCTCCAGCCTCTTCAAAAATAATACTTGTGGCTTCGTTTGCTTCCATAAGCGTGAGGTTATCTCCTCCTGTAATATTAACAAGAACTCCCTGTGCACCTTTTATTGAGGCATCATCCAAAAGAGGGCTAGAGATTGCTTGTTGAGCTGCTAAAACTGCTCTTTCTTGTCCAGATGCAGTGCCTGTACCCATAATTGCTTCTCCCATATTCTTCATAATTGTTTCTACATCTGCGAAGTCAAGATTTATCACACCTTGAACATTTATTAAATCAGAGATCCCCTTTGCTGCTTGGTGGAGTACTGTGTCTGCCATTTGAAAGGCTTCTGGAAGAGTGGTGTTTTTATCAACGATTGACATTAACTTTTGATTTGGTATGGCTATAAGAGTGTCGCATGCTTTTTTCATTTCCGCCATGCCATCTAAAGCTCTTTTCATTCTTTTGGGTCCTTCAAAGCTGAAAGGAAGAGTAACAATACCAACAGTCAATATCCCTAATTCTCTAGATACTTGTGATATAACAGGAGCAGCTCCAGTTCCTGTTCCACCACCCATTCCTGCGGTAATAAAAACCATGTCTGCTCCTTCCAAAAGAGATGTGATAGCTTCTTTATCTGATTCAACTGCATCTCTGCCGACATTAGAATTTGCGCCTGCGCCTAGTCCTTTAGTAAGATTTTTTCCAATTTGTACTTTTTGTTCTGATGGATTATTATCTAAGTCCTGCGCGTCAGTATTTATTGCTATGAAGTCAACACCTTTCATTCCAGATGTAATCATTCTTGTAACGGCATTTCCGCCTGCACCGCCTACTCCAACTACTTTTAACTTTGCTTTTTGTTCACTTAAACTATCAAACTCGAATAGCATGATGTTCTCCTTATTTTTCTGGTTTGGTTAAAACATATCTTCGATGGTATGTCGAATTTTTTTAATGAAATTCTTAAATCCTCCAATATTCTGGAGATTTAACTGTACATGGTCACTTGAAAAAACAGGCCATAACAAAAGCCCTAATACAGTAGTGAATTGGGGACTATTTGCTATTTCTAGGGCTCCGTCAATCTTTTTTGGTTTTCCTTTTCTGACTTTTACCTTTAGGTTGTGCTCAATGAGTGATGAAATATTACGAAGCTCTGCTCCACCCCCTGTCATAACAATTCCATATGTTAACGGATCTTTAATATCTGCTCTTGATATTTCTTTAATTATCATTTGAAGAATTTCTTGCATCCTTGCTTCAACATATTGTGACACCTCTTTTTCTGAAATAGTTTTTTCTTCTGATTCTCTATTTGGACGATATTTGATATTAAGCTGATTAGATGACATTGAGGATAAGGCAGATGTGTAATTTATCTTAATTTTTTCAGCTTCTTTTTTAGTTATCTGCAGCATTACTGCTATATCATTCGTTATGCTAGCTGAACCTATTGGAATAGTAGCAGAGTGCCTTAAAGCCGACCCATGGTATACGGCAATATTTGTTGTGTTTGAACCAAGTTCTACAAGTGTGACTCCTAGATCCATTTCATCATCTTCCAAAGCTGCTAAAGCTGAAGCAATTGGTTGAAATACTAGACCATCAACAGTAATACCTAGTTCTTCTACACAGCTTATTAGATTATTAATTGCTGTGGAAGCGGCTGTGACTAGATGGACTCTTGCTTCTAGCCTTCTTCCCATCATTCCTTGAGGATTTTTAATTTCTTCAAGAGTATCAACAACATACTCTTGAGGAATTGTATGTAATATGTCTTTATCTACTGGCAAAGAGACAGCTTGGGCTAAATCTAATACTTGGAAAATATCTTCTTGCTCTATAGATCGTTCTGTAATATTCCCAGCTGCACCTTTTACTCTGTTTAATGCAATTGCTGCTTGTGTATTAATGCTTCGAATATGTTCACCTGTAATTGATAAATATGAAGATGTGATTTTAATATTACCCATTATCTCAGCATCAGTTAATACTTTTTCAATCGTTTCAATTAGTTTATCTCTATCAGTTATTACACCACGTTTTATACCTCTACTTCTTGTGGTTGCAAGGCCTAGTAGTTTAATTTTATTATTTTCAATATTGACTTGGCCAATAGCGCAGCATATTTTGGAAGAGCCTATATCTATTCCTACAGTTATTTGTTGAGTGTTCTTATTAGGCATAATTTTCATAATGTGCGGCTCTTTGCAATAACTTGATTATCGTAACGCATATCAAGATAACTGAAATCAGATAGTTTTTTAGGTAATAACTCTGTTTCAAATTTTTTTAAAATTTCAATTTTTGTCCATATATCACTCTTTCCTAAAAAAATTCGTGTTGGATATTCAGACAAAATAATATTTATATCATTTTCAGAAGTCATTTTCATTTCTGAAATATCTTGATAAAGCGAAGGATAATTAATTTTTATTTGCTTTAACCATTTTATACAATTATCGACGTTTTCTGAGAGTACTTTATTTCCATAAGGGTAAAAATCTAAATTTGAATTAAAATTGTTTAAGATAGGTAAATTAAAATTCATTTTTGAGGTTTTATATGGAAGAACAAAACCATATTTATCTAGAAGTACCATAGGACTTATATTTAAAACTGCAATTGGTTTTCTTTCTATTAATTCAATTTTTATTTTTGATGGATACCATTTGCTAACTCTTGCAGCTTCCACATAAGGATGGTCTTCAATTATTTTGGTCATACTATCGATTCTTATTTCTTCTAATGAATTTCCTATGAACCCATTTACTAGACTGTGGAATTCTTCATTCTCAATTATTTTAGTATTAGATATAGATATATTTTTTAAAATTAGATTATTAGTCTTTACACACCACCATGAAGAAACTTTTATCAATGTAATTATTAGTAAAAATGAAATTGATATTAAGATTAAACGTTTTTTTGATTTATCTATTTTAAGTAATTGCATAGTTCAATCTTTTTCTTTGAATCCAATCAGTTTAATTTCTAATTCTAGATTTATGTTGAATTCTTTTTTTACTTTTTCTTTGGCTAATTTGATAAGATTTAATATATCACTTGATGAAGCTTTTCCATGATTAATAAAAAAATTTGCATGATGTTTAGAAATTTCTGCATCACCTATCTTTGTGCCTTTTAAACCTACTTTATCAATAAGGTAGCCTGCGGCAAACTTCTTTGGATTCTTAAATACACTGCCTGCAGATCGGAATTTTAAAGGCTGATTAGATTTACGACCCATATTTGCATTATCTCTTTTTTCATGGATAAGTTTTGGATCTTCTTTTTTTAGAGCAAATTTTGCTGAAATTATGAATTCATTTTCTTTAAATGAAGAAAACCTATACGAAAAATTAAGATCATTTGGACTATAAGATTTTATTTCGCCTTTCATGTTCATTATTTTAACACTTTTTAGGTAATTTGATATTTCTCCTCCGAAAGCTCCTGCGTTCATTACTAAGGCACCACCTAAAGTTCCTGGAACTCCTATTAAACTTTCAAGCCCACTCAAGTTCCTTTTGATAGATTCTCTTACTATTCGACCAAGCATAACTCCTGATTCTGCATACAGCTTAGATTTTTTAAATTCAAAATGTCTAAATGCTTTTCCTGGATTGAGAACTAAACCATTTATTCCATCGTCTGAAATTAATAAATTTGATCCTGAACCTATAAAAAATGCAGGTATTGAGTTGCTATTTGCAAAGCGTAGTATTTTGCTTAAATCTTCTTTATCTTTAGGTGTTATGTATGCATCTGCAGGACCTCCTATACCATAGTATGTATGTTTTGACATCATTTCGTTTTCTTTAATATCTCCTCTTATAAGAGCTCTAAGTGTGTCGAAATTTCTCAAATTAAATCGTTCTCTTTTATAGCTACTAGCTCATTGTAAAAGAATTCAGAATATCTCCAAATGCTACCTGCACCCATTGTTAAAACCATATCGCCAGATTTTACTTTTTTAAAAATTAATTCGATTAAATTATCAAGATCTGAAACTAAAATGCATTTATCTTTCATTGTTTTTCTGAGATCATCAAAAATTAATTTTGAAGATATATTGGGAATTGGCCTCTCTCTAGCAGGGTAGATATCAGTCAATATAACATAATCGGCAATTTGTAATGCAGATGAAAATTCTTGAAAAAAATCTCTAGTTCTTGTAAATAAATGTGGTTGGAATATCGCTACAACTCTTCGTTCCCAACCAGCTTTTGCTGCTTTAAGTGTTGCTTTAACCTCAGTAGGATGATGTGCGTAGTCATCAACAACCATTATATTATTGTGAATACCTTTTATATCAAATCTCCTCCTTACACCAGAGTATTTTTGTATTCCTTTTTGTATGCTTTTGAAAGAAAGGCCCATTTCTAAACCTAAAACAACGGCTGCCAAGGAGTTCAATACATTATGTTCTCCAGGAACATTTAAATTGATCTCACCAAGGCATTCCTCCCCGCAGGAAACAGTGTATGTGGATTTATTTTCATTAAATCGTATATTCCTTGCTTGGTAGGCCGCATCCCTTGACCGTCCATAGGTAGTCATAGGCCTTTCTATATATGGTAAAATTTCTCTAACTGCAGGAGAATCTATGCAAACAATACTTTCTCCATAAAAAGGGATAGATTTACAAAATTGGATGAATGCATCTTTTAGATCTTTGAGATTACTGTAACAATCAGTGTGCTCTAATTCAATATTTGTAACTATACTAATTGTAGGTTTCAAAGCTAAAAAGCTTCTATCATATTCATCCGCCTCAACTACAATTATTTCCCCTTTTCCATAGTTTGAATTACTATTAATATTTTGAACTAAACCACCAACCACTAATGTTGGATCTTTTTTTGCATGGTGAAGTATTGTACCAATCATAGATGAAGTTGTTGTCTTACCATGTGTACCTCCAACTGCAATACTGGTTTCTTTAACAGTTATTAATTCTCCTAGCATTTCTGCTCTTCTCATAACTGGAATCCCTTTTTGTCGTGCTCTTATTATTTCTGGGTTTTCCATTGGTATAGCACTAGAATATACAAGGGCATCGATTCCGTTAACATTACTTGGATCATGACCGATATATACTTTAATTCCAGCTTTTTGTAATCGTACCACATTTTCATTTTTATTCATATCCGAACCGCTAATCGAAAACGAAAGTTTATGTAAAAGCTCAGCAATGCCACTCATCCCTATCCCACCTATACCTACGAAAAAGATATTATTAATTTTTCTGAATTTCATAGCTTTTGTTCCAGAACTAGGTCAACTATTTTTGAAGTAGCATTTGGTTTTCCAATGGCTTTCGATGCTTTACGCATTTTATTTAGAACTTTTTCATTGTGAATCAAATTCATTACGGTATAAAGTAAGTTCTTTTTATTAAGATTTTTTTCTGATATTAATTTTGCTGCACTTGATT